>CAWISD010000067.1:0-55132 GCA_963838615.1 uncultured Nitrososphaeraceae archaeon | reverse complement strand
ACAAAGCACAATATAATATCTGTTACAGGATACAATTTTAATATACCACAATCATTTGCAAAAGAAACCCCGATTTCATCTTCACCAGGTGTAAATTCCCTTTCCCATTTACACCACCATTCATCAATACATACAGCACGACAATCTGCTGCTGGCAATGATTCTGCTTCTCAACAAAATTTTAATACTAATACAAGAGTAGCAGCAGAAGGTCAATCTGCCATTAATATAGATCCCACTGCAATGTCTGTACCATTTGGTGGAGCTAGTGGAATCAGAGGATCATTACCAAACCTTGGCAATGTTATTACACATAGTAGTACTACCAGTCCAATTTGTACCATAATAAAGCAAACAATTAAGAATCAAACTGTAAGCAATTCTTTATGTAAAAGTACAACTACTGCTGCTAGTCATCCAACATTTACCTATTCAAAAACATTAACACATAACAAAGGTGTTACTATTAATCATAGCCATACTAGATTTCATGTAATAGGCCCTGATAACTTTAAATTTATAAATTCTTATTGGACTACAAGTGAAACTACACGAGCAGTAGATGTTGGAACTTCTGCAAATACTACTTATCTATCTTCTGCCTCTCACGTTTCAAATGTTCCACTAGAAACTGATAATGCTTTTGGACCTACAACTCTTGCTATTGAATTACAGTATGAAGGTGTTATGCAATTAATTGGAATAACTGCTGCATTAAAATTACCTCCAGGATTTATTTCACATCTTCCACTAATACACGACCCACATAGATTTGATATCGCATTCTCTAATTATAGAGGTCATATCTATCCAGGTCAAGGAATCGTCCTATATTTCCCAATAACCATTGTTGGAAATGTAGGTGTTCAAAAGCCTTTCCTTGCACCAATGGCAATACATTTTCTTAAAGAAGATAAAAGAGTCGATACTTCTAGTATAACTGCAAACGAACAAGATCTGTTTGCATCTACTCAGTGAAAAGAGTGGGAGTTGAAATACTGCCTATATCTGCTCAGACTGCACTTCAAAATGCAGTAAAGATACCTAAAGGAGTCTCAGACAATGTAATAAATCTACCAAATGCAATATCAAATAACGCATTACATGTACTGTCAAATAATATAGCAAAAGAACAAAGTCATAGTGTGAAGATTACTACCCCTAGTTCTAGTAGCGGAAGTAAGAGTGGTTCAGGCAGCAGCAGTGCTTCTTCAAATAGTGGAAGCAGTAGCAGTGCAAGTAGTGGAAGCAGCGGTTCAGGCAGCAGCAGTGGAAGCAGTGGAAGCAGCGGTTCAGGCAGCAGCAGCGGCGGTTCTGGCGGCGGTAGATAATCCACCGATTCTTTTTTTATTATATTTTAATTAGTATCTGTACTTTTTATACAAAAATTGCTTTGATGCATGATTAGGTAGATCTTTTTTTGTTAACGTTTTGGTATTAAATAGAGACGCAAATAGTCAATCGATAATTTAATTAGTTTTGCTATGAAAGATGAATATGCATTTAACTATATTTTAAATGATGCAACAAAAAGCACCTTTGAAGGATATGTTATACCATCGACAATACTTTAGCCCTAACAAAATTACAGGCTGTTACAAAAGACTTTCAGGAATCTATACAGCTGTGTGATATATTACTGCATATGGCGATTCACCAAGTGACAAACATCATTGATAAATTGGTATATGGAATAGAAAGCAATTTTCTGACAAATTCCTTTCAAATATTGATACCACTCCACTAACACCTAAAATCCTTCTACTACAATCTCTTAGAAGAAAACTTTAACGAATTTTTTTATTCTTTTCTATCTAAAAAGAGAAGTTGCACCAAATAGTAAATTACACTAACAAAAAATCGCTACAGCCGTATTCTCTAATTAACTGCTTGTATATAGAATATAACCATTATATAGATAATTGATTAATAACTAAATACTATAATACTTTTTAATGACTAATATATCTAATTTAAAAAAAATAGGTGTGTCATTATTAGTACTGTCTATTTTAATCCCTTTGGTGATTAATTCAGTCAATTCCGTTTATGCTCAACAAAAAGTTACAATTAATGGTGCAGGAGCTACTTTTCCTTTTCCATTAATAGATACTTGGAGAGTACAATATCAAAAAGTTAATCCTAATGTAAATATTAATTATGCTTCAATTGGTAGTGGCGGTGGAATTAAACAGTTTTTGGAAAAAACTGTTGATTTTGGAGCAACTGATGCTCCTTTGAGCAAAACCGACTTTGCTAAAGCCAAAAATCCTGTGCATATTCCAGAAACTATTGGATTCTGTTGTAATTTCTTATAATTTACCTGGGATAACTACTCCTCTTAAATTATCTGGTCCTGTAATTGCAGATATATTTTTAGGGAAAATAACTAAATGGGATGATCCTAAAATTAAACAATTAAATCCAAATGTTAATTTGCCATCAAATCCTATAACTGTGGTTCATCGCTCTGATGGTTCTGGTACCACATTTGTGTTTACAGATTATCTATCTAAAGTAAGTCCTGAATGGTCCAGTAAGGTTGGATCTTCAAAATCTGTACAATGGCCAACAGGCATAGGTGCTCCAGGTAATGAAGGAGTTTCGGCTTCAATTAGTGGTTCACCCTATTCTATAGGCTATGTTGAACTTGCATATGCTTTGACTGCTAAAATGAACTATGCTACTCTTCAAAATAAAGCAGGTAATTTTGTTATTACCCTCGATAAACTCTACAATGGCTGCAGTATCGCATCTTCTGCTACTCTACCAAAGGGTACAGACCCATGGACTAATGTATCACTCACCAATGCACCTGGTAAAAATTCCTATCCAATTGCCAGTTTCACATACATTATATTGTATAAGGAATTAAGTACCAATCCATCTATAGATTCACAAAAGGCAAAATCTATTGTTAGCTTTCTATCTTGGGCAATAACCGATGGACAAAAGTTTTCAAAACCATTAGGATATGTTCCATTACCTGCATCGGTAGTTAAAATAGACCAACAAACATTGAGTGCTCTAACCTTTAAAGGAAATCCAATTTCCACAAAATAATTTTTTTTCTTTCTATATAGTTTAATTTATTCTATATTAATTCTATATGTAATGTATATTAATAAAAAATATGTACTTAATGTAAATATTGAGTTCAAAGGACCATCGAACAGAGGTTGTTCATTCAATTCGTTCCAAATCTAATAAATCCATATTCGGTGATAAATTTTTTAAAGCTCTTGTAATCGGGGCTTCAATCTATGCTTTGATTAATGGTTGCACTTAGTTTTTTATGCATTAACTGAAGGCTCTCTTCCAATTTTATTTAAAGAAGGTTTACATTTTATTATTGGTACTGATTGGAATCCTGTTGAAGGTCGGGAATCATTTGGTGCACTTACCCTATATTATAGGTACACTAGTTAGCTCTGCAATTGCAATGGCTATTGCTGTTCCCATTAGTATAGGAATTGCAATTTTTGTTAATGAAATGGTGCCAGGTAAAATTGGGACTGTTTTATCTTTTATAGTTGAATTGCTTGCTGCAGTCCCAAGTATTGTATATGGATTATGGGCATTATTTGTATTTCGATTTTGGTTAAGAGATTATATAGAAATGCCTCTCCATAACACATTTGGCAATATTATCTATTTTTGGCACAACTCCATTTGGACTTGATGTATTTACTGCAGGTATAGTTCTTGCAATAATGATTATTCCTATAATATCTGCAGTTTCTAGAGAAGTTATCAAAGCGGTACCTCATTCGCAAAAAGAAGCTGCGTATGCACTTGGTGCAACTCGTTGGGAGATGGTTAAAACGGCAATTCTTCCATATGGAAAATCTGGTTTATTGGGGGCTTCATTTTTAGGTCTGGGAAGAGCCATTGGTGAAACAATTCTAGTAACTATGATTATTGGTAATGCGGTAGGTTTATCTGCAATTCCGATGATCTTTATTCTCTCCAAGTCAAACTTTGTCAAGTATTATTGCAAATGAATTCAATGAAGCATCCGGCGATTTACATCTGTCTGCATTAATAGGCCTAGGACTGATATTATTTGTAATAACTTTTTTTATCAACATAATTGCAATTTTTATAGTTTCAAAAGTAACAAAATCTAATTCTAATTTGAGGGAATAAAATGGATAAAGAAAATAAAGATTATAAATCAATAATTCAGGATTCTGTTGTAAAAAATTCAAAAAAGAGAAAAAATATCAATAATTTAATTACTGTTGTATTATTTTCTTGTGTAGTTGTTGCAATCATACCACTTGTCAGTATTTTAATAGATGTCTTTAGAAATGGAGTCTGCTGCCTTTAATTTGAATTTTCTTACTTCTTCCTCCAGGTGCAATGGGTTCAAGTGATGGAGGAATTGGGCCTGCTATTCAAGGAACTCTTATGATTGTTGGTTTTGCTACATTAATTGGAGCTCCTATAGGAGTTTTGGTGGGGGTTTATCTCTCAGACTATGCTTCTTCTTCCTCTAGCAACAGACGATTTGCATATTTTCTTAGGTTATTTAATGATGTAATGACTGGCATTCCTTCTGTTGTTATAGGAATAGTTGGATACATTACTATAGTTTTAGCATTAGGTTCATTTTCAATCGTAGCGGGAGCCTTTGTTTTATCTATTATAATGATACCAATAGTTGCTAGAGTTTCTGAAGAGACATTAAAGCTAATTCCAAATTCATTAAGGGAGGCTGGATATGCACTTGGTATTTCTAAATGGAAAGTTGTTTGGCATATAGTTGTAAAAGGCTCTAAAAGTGGTATAATTACAGGTATTGTTTTAGGGATATCTAGAATTGCTGGTGAAACCGCACCATTAATAATGACTATTTTAGGCACCAGTTTATTTTTTAGCAGTTTTAATTCTCCCGTTGATGCGTTGCCTTTGAGAATATGGAGACTTGCATCACAACCATATCCATCTGCACATCAACAAGGATGGGGTGCAGCATTGCTTCTTATATTGCTTGTATTATCTTTGAGTATAGTTTTGAGAATGATTTCTCAAAAAAGAGGATTTCAATTAAAAACTACTACATGATCTATATCTCTATATAGATATCATTTATTTCATTTAGTAAAGGTATATTACTTTATATTGATATATTTATTTTAATCACGTGTGAATTTTTTGAATAATATTTTAAGATCTTTTACTTCTCTTAAAAATAACAGCAATATGACATCTGATGTTTCTACGTTGAAAATAAAAATAGTAGCATGATATGCCATGCAGTCTGATGTACTCTTCCTACTATTAAAAATAAATCCTCTAATTTATTTGATAATGAATGAACTAAAGCTTTCTGTTACTTCATTGAATGCTTGGTTTGCTGGTAAGCATTGCTTTAAAAAATATTAATATTGATTTTAAACAAAACTGCGTAACTGCTTTAATAGGTCCTTCTGGATGCGGAAAGACCACTTTATTGAGATGTATAAATAGAATGCATGAAATGACTCCTAATGCTTCTGTTAAGGGTAAGATAATTTTAGATGATTTTGATATTTATGATAAAAGTTCTGATCCTGTTATTGTTAAACGTCGTATGGGTATGGTTTTTCAGAAACCAAATCCATTTCCTACCATGAGTATTTATGATAATGTTGCATCGGGTTTAAAACTCAACGGCATTAAAGAATAAATCTTTAATAAAAAATATAGTTGCAGGAAAGTCTTGAAGGTGCTGGATTATGGGATGAAGTTAAAAATGATCTTGGTAAACCTGGTATAAGTTTGTCAGGTGGTCAGCAACAAAGACTTTGTATAGCTGAGAGCTCTTAGCAATGCAACCTGAAATTCTTTTAATGGATGAGCCCACATCTGCACTTGATCCCACTGCCTCTTCTAAAATAGAAGAATTGATAAGTGATCTTAAAAAACATCTTACAGTAATAATTGTGACTCATAATATGCAACAAGCAGCAAGAGTTTCAGATTATACTGCTTTTATGTATCTTGGAGAATTAATTGAATATGGTCATACTGCTCAGATATTTAAAAATCCTAGTTAAAGAGTTAACCGAAAGATATATTTCTGGAAAATTTGGATAATTATTCTTATGTATATATTCTTTATATTTGATTTATAATTCGCATTGGCTCGTCTAATTGATTTAGGGCTTAAACCAGTTAAGCATTATTATCCTGTGATATGGCCTAGTATTGCTGAAAAAACTGTTATAAAATCCATTACATCCTATAAAGAAGATAATATGGAAATCAACAAAAGAAATATTTGAATCATCGGCTAAATTACGTTTTCTTCAAGATGAAGTTTCAGAATTAACAATTGAGTTAATTGCTAGATTTCAGCCTGTTGCCACTGATTTGCGATATATAAAATCCTGTATGGAAATATCTTATGGTTTTTCTAGATTTGGTCGTTATGCTTATGATATTATTGATGCAGCTGAAATTTTTGGACCATTAAAATTGTGTGACAAGTCTTCAGTTATTATTATGTCCGAAACTGTTTTAGAAATGATGAATACAGGTGTATCTGCTTTACGTTTACTTGATAATTCATTATCAAACAAGATATATGAAATGGAGAATTATGTAGATATTTTGTACAAAAAAAGTTTACGCGAATTTGCTACAAATTGTAAATATAAATAACTGAATATTCAGATAATAGGTGTAATATTTCATCTGCTTTAATTTTAAAATATTTAGAGCGAATTTCAGATCATGCATGTTATATTGCAGATTCAGTAAATTATATCGTAACTGGACTATCAAGTCCCAGAGAGATAATAGTTTAGTTCTGCATTATCATATTATTGTGATATGTGTGAATGGTGAATAAAAATAAAAAAAAGATGTATTATTTGCGGCTGTACAGAACATTTTATTTTTGGATGTATCTATCATTGGAAAAACCATAAAAAAAATAATGGAAAATGTACTAAATAACAATATAATCTACTTTAATTCATATAGTGCTATTATTAATTTTAATAATATTTTTTCATTAGTTTGCTCTGCTAATGGTAAAAAGTATTTTTGAGTTTCTTCTTTAAATCTGGAAATTTTGTCTTTTCTTCTTGAATTTTTTAATGATCTTATATCATCAAGTCTCTCTGCTAAAATTATGCATTTGACATAAATATCTGCTTTTTTTATTTTTGAAATTTGTTTTCAATAGCTCCTGCTGCTCCATGCTGAGCTGATGATTTGTCATTGTTTTTTTTTGTCTTTTTATTAAAAAATGAAATTGTTTTATAGACTTTTTCACCAATTTCTATTTTTATATGGTCTTTAATTTCTTGAGATAAATCCTCTTTGTTAAAAATATCATGAAGCAATGCCGAACAAACCAAATCTGATTCATTCATTTTTATTTCTTCTGATAAAATTAAAGCCACCCTTAATGAATGATTTATCTGAGGTTCGGTATCATCAGATTGATATTTTCTGATTATTTCACTATGTATTTTAATGGCTAATCCAAAAGACTTTGTAATTTTTTCAATATCTTTTATGGATTCTTCAAAGGGTTTTAATAGTTTTGTAAATCCTGATTTTATAAAATTATTTTTATTATCTATATTATTATACATTTCTTACAATTATCCTTCAATTTGGTTTGATATTTCTTCCATTAATGTACTTTTCATCGTGACTCTTTTAATTTTAACAATATGATTATTGATGTTATAAACAAATTAATAAATATACATTCATAAGTTTATGTGTATTTATGGGTTTATTGAATATATTTAGATGACTTCAAAAGATTTAAAAAAACCTGAAACTATAAATGTATCTGTTCAATTTGGTGATATAAAGGTACAATATAGTGGCGAACCTGAGAACGTTGCTTCTTCTGTCATGAATTTCCTTTCTAAAAATATACCTGAAATAAGTTTGGCTAGAAAGATTTCATTAAATTATTCTATTTCAGAATTGATAGATCTTTATTCTCCTATAATCAAAATTACCCCCGAAGGACCAAAAATTTTGCCTGATAATGGAGAAATTCAAAATAAAAAGTTTTCTGATAAAGAAATAGTTATGTTGTTTTTATTAGGATCAAAAATCGCTTTTGAATTAGGTAAAATTCCTGATAAATCGTCTCCAATTGCTGATATTCAGGCATCAACAAATTTAAATCCAAAATCCATAAGCTCTAGGTTATCTGAATTAGTTAAAGCTGGTTATGTATATAGAAGTGTTAATAAAGAAAGTCAATTAGAATTAGTAGTTTATGGGATTACTACAGCTGGTATTAGTTGGCTAAATAATATTATAACCAAAAAAATTAATACAAGATAATAATAATAATGATTATTATTTCTCAAACAATGGTTTTTTCTGAATATATCTATAATTTCTGAGAGTTCCTACTCTAGTTAGTATTCCTTCTCTAACCATATCTGTTAACGAATGGGATACTGCTGTTCTATCATAGTTATATCCCATTCTTGATAATTCTTCATGTACCTCACCCAATAACTTTTCACTTTCAAAATATTTTTCATAAAAAATCTTTTCTATTAAACTTCTACATGTATTCCCATTTTTAGTTAATTCTTTTAATGAAATACTGTTTCCCCTTTGATTGAATGTGTATATTCCTATTATGTTATTTGTTTCATATTTTGTTTTAACTGATTTATATTCATTTCTCAAAACCTCGATTTCATTGTTTACTTTTGTATTTGAGAATGAGGCAATATCTATTCCTGAAAGTACATTCTCGACAACCTGTTTTACTTTGTCCTCTGTACAGGTGATTTCAACCTCCCAATCATTGTATTTTAGTTTAATTCGTGCCTCGACGGAGAGTTTTGATATTGCCTCATTCATCTTGATGTATATTCTCATTTCTCTCTGATAAAGTTGTTGCTGTGCATGATGTTCATCATGAACAACATTTATTAAGATAGATGTTGTTGTTGAACAAGATGAGCAATCAATTAAATTTTCATAATCAAGAATCTAATATCGATGATGTAAAAAAATCTTTAATTAACAATTTTACTAATTCCTTTTTTTGCAAAGATTATAAAAAATTATTAGAAAATAAAAAATTGGTTTTTGTAAATGATGATGATGGAATCCCTATTCAAAATTGGGGAATGCGTTCTGAAAAATACGATTGCGTTCAAGTTAATAATATTGATGTTGTTAAAAAAGAGAAATTCGTTTTTGGTATTGATTCAAGTTGTATTAAAGTTGCAGAAGTAGAAGATGGGGGCTTGTATGCAATAAAAGGCTCTACATGTATATCTTTTAAGGGAAGCCCTGTAACTCATCTTAAAATTGGACCATTTATATTTTATCTGAATGAAGAAATATTAAAAAATTTTCGTTTAGATCAGAATGTATTAAAATTAACGTTATTTAATGATGATTATGCTAAAAAATTTCTTAGAATTAATTTCGAGCGATATATTCAATTTTGGTTATCTAAATTAGTTACTAATTCTATAATCCTTATTGATGGTTCCCTTAAATATTCTATATTTGAGAATCAATTTTATTCTATTTCAAAAATAATTGAAAATTCGGTTATTAATAAAAACTTGATAATTGGAATTAGTAAGAATACAAAGATAAAGGTTTTAAAATATTTTTCTTATCCTTTATTAAAGGCCAAAAATCCTTCTTTTATTAATATTAATTTGGTTATAGCAAGTTTAATTAGACGAATATATGGGGAACATATCTTGGTAAAATTTGATGATAGTAAATTTTCCAATATATTAAGAGCTGATGTGGTGGCATATGATGATAATGTTACCAAGTCATTAGGAACACTACTTTATAATGAATTTATCACTAATGGATATCCAAGTACATTGCAACTATCTCATCATGTTTCAACTTTTTCAAATACTGATTTGTCAAGTATACAAAGTTTTATAAAATCAAATTATTTTATTAAAGAAATATATCATGAAAATATTAGAAATTCTATTTTAGGATCTATGTGGAAATGAAGATTTTATCAAAAAATGGTGATGAGATAATATTGCTTGCAGTAACAAATGATTTTGCAAATAAAGGTGATTATTTTATCATTGAAGATTTTACTATTAATAAAAAATTACTAGTTCAAATTTATGATGAAGAATATTTTTCCTCTCAATCACTTGCAGATGAAATAATAAAAGATGAAGTTATTGGTAAATATAGTTCCGAGAATATATTTGATCCTTTAGAAATTAATAATCTTTCTCAAATAATGAGGGATGTAAGACTATTTAGAACAAAAATCCGAGGCTCCATTGATAAATATGATAATCTAACTGCTGATGTTGATTGGGTTCCATCGCGAGTAAATTCCAAAATTATTAAAATAAGTTATAGTGAAATTAAATCTTTGATAAAAAAAAATATGCAATATCCTATTTCAATCGGTAAATCAGGATCCGATGATCAATCTTTTGAGATTTATGCAGAAGATCTTGATGGTAAATTGAATGTTATTACAGGAAAAAAAGAAACTGGTAAATCTCATCTTTCAAAAATATTGATTAAATTTTTAATTCAATATGGTGCATATGTTATTGTTTTTGATTTAAATAATGAATATAGTGGATTAATGTTAAATAATGAAGGAAGGCCATCGTCTATCAACGAAAAGTTACTTTTATTGGAACCTGGGAAAGGATTGAAGTTTGATTTACGGTATTGTGGTAAACCTTCGATTTCAAATATGTTAAAAAATGCTCTTGATATGCCTGCTGCTTCTTTAAGGGAATTTTTTAGAATATGGGACTCGCTTGAAAATAAAAAGATGCTGGGATTAGATGAATTGGGGCATGCATTTAGTACATGGAATATCAATGAGTTGGTACGAGATGCATTGTTATCTCGATTTCATATAATTAACTCATCTCTTCTTTTTTCTTTCAATAAACCTAATGAAAAAGGATTTCAATTTGAAGAATTGATAAAAATGAAAAAAAAAGGGGCTGGTATGATAATCAATATGAGCAAAATTTCGCCTGTTGTTAGGCGTATGGTTGTTGAATTGGTAATGAATAAATTAATAGATTTGCTAGAAAAATCATTAATTCCCCCAATTTTTATTTTCGCAGAAGAGGCTCATTTATACATTCGAGATACTTACTGGGAAGATTTGATAACTCGAATGAGGCACTTTGGAATTTATACTACCTTTATTACTAATCAACCAGATGCACTTAACGATACTATTTATAGACAGGTTGATAACATTTTTTTATTTAATTTTACTAATGATGCTGATTTAGAAAAGATCTCCAAAGTATCCTTGCTTGATAGCTCTACAATAAAATCTTTAGTTAAAACTTTATCTTATCGGAGTTGCCTTTCGATAGGAAAAGTTGTTTCTAACCTACCAATGGTGGTAAAGGTCGATCCAATAAATATGGTTACATTAGGTGAAACAAAAAAATTTTTTAAATAATATTAGATCCTTTTATTGTTACAATAAATTCATTTTCTGATACCTTATCTATTTGATATTCCATACCATTTATTTTTTTGATTATTTCTAAATTTGTTAAAAGATGTTTTGAAATTCTTGATATTTTATATCTTGACTTTTCTTTAACGAAACTTAATGGCAGTACTAACATATCTGCCAAATTAGAATCTATACAAGATCGAAATTTATATTCTTCTATAAATTTTTCTGATGCTTTGTAGCCTACTATTTCAGCTCTTATATTTTTTTCCCCTATCGAATCTGCTCCTATGTAAATTCCGGATTCTGATATACTGTATATTAAAATAGAAGAACCTGGACTTGCTGAATTCTCTATTGATGATTTATATTTATCACATCTAATTCCATTCTTCTCTAGATTTGATAAAGCACTGCTAATTTGTCTATCTGTAACATGTTTTGGTAATCTACCTGCAATGCTTGTTATATTTGGATTTATCTCTTTGAAATTACAAAAATCTATTGGTTTTAGAATATTTGATTTCTGTATGTTTATATTAACAATTCCTTTACCGTTAGGAAAAAATCCTCTTTTTATTACATTTATATCAAAACAAATTCCTATTTTATTAAATGCCTCTTTCATTACATATCTAATATAGTCTATTGTAGGACTATATTTTACATCCGTTCCACCTATTAACTGGATAGTGATACTTTTTTGGGAAATTGCAATAGTTGGAATTAATGTTTGTAATAATAATGGAATACTTCCAGCAGTTCCAATATCGATATTTAATTTATCATTGTTTATTTCGATTTCTTTTTTATTATTTTTATCAAATATTATTTTTATCCATTCTGCTCCTAATCCTACATTTTCGATTTGAATACCAAATAATTTTGATAATATTTTTATTGCTGTAACATGTTGATGTCTTAATCCTGGATTATTTCTTTTTGTCCGAATGTTTATTATTTTTACGGGTTTTTTAATGATAGTTGATATTGTTAATGCACTTCGAAGTATTTGACCTCCTCCTTCACCAGTTGATCCATCTATTATTAGCAATTATTTATTTATATTTTGATTTTAAATTAATTTTTTGTTATTTCTAATTTTAATTTTGATAATGATTTGTATTTATATTAATTATTGTTTTTATCCTTTCAATTCCATTTAATTCTTCAATAATCTTTACAGTACTGCAGACACAAGTTCTTTCCAATTTTTATCATTTGCAATTCTATATCTCACTTCTGTAGCTGAAAGTTTTTCCTATTAATTAATTCTGGATGAATTATTTCTACTCCTCTTTCTTTAAATAACATGGTTGTAAATTGATCATTTGTAAATACTATACTAGTATCTTGGAACCAATATATCTACGTTATATGTCCATAATCTATGTATTCCAATATCAGGAACTGGTATAAGAAAAATTTTTTGCAATGCTTCTTTTTTGATTTCTTCACAAATAGCTTCTCTTATAATTTCTATTCTCTCTCCTGCGGTAAAAGGATTTTTGAATTCAAAACTTTTATCCGAACTACCAATAACAATTACCAATTCATCTACTTTATTTAGACAATATTTTATCGAATTTATATGTCCATTATGTAGTGGTTGAAACCTTCCAATAAAAAGCCCTCTTTTCACCATTTTTTTAGAGTCATTCAAATTAAATATATAGTGAAATTATATATAGTATAAATTAGTAATTAAATATATAATTAAAAATTTATATGTTCATGTTCTATAGTTTATTTTTGTATTATTCTTTTAGTAAATTTGGACGTGATGCCGAGTTTTTAGTTGGTTTGTATTTAAAGTCGCATGATTGGAATATTTATTTCTCTAAAGGGAAGCAGAGGACCATCTGATATTATTGCCATAAAAAATGATATAATTTGGTTGATTCAGATAAAGTCTAGCACAAAGATTCCTAAAATACGTGGATATGAAATAAACAATCTTATCAAATTATCTAATAAAATAAACAATAGTTTTCCTATTTTATCTTTGGTTAATCCAAACATGAGGTGCAATATCAATACCAATTCAATTTTCTGTGGGGATTATTTATTAAATTTTTATTTATTGCCTGATTGGAAAAGTATTACTTTATCATAACACTATAATTATTATTTTGATAGGTAAATATGAAATAAAAAAATAATTATTTATTAAACTTTTTCCAAAAAGACATTAACATCTTTTCATTGGTTTGTATGGAGGTTATTGTGAACTTCTTTCATAAATTCGATATAATTTAACATATAGTTCTGCCATAAATCATCAGCAATTACCTTTCTTATAGGCACTTCCTCTTCTGATATTTTACCTCTTTCTGACTCTAAAATATGGTCTGAAATTGTTTTTACAATTTCCTCATTATCTACGTCTTTTGTGATTGCAAAGGTTATTATTTCTTCTTTTGCAGGTAAATCAAATAACTTTAATTTATCGTATTCAAAAGCTATATATTCTAATTTTCCTAGTTCATTAGAAAATCTTTTTCCTATTTCTATTATATGATGAGTTTGAAGAAAACTTAATTTTACAGCATTGTCGTCTAATATCTTCATTTGCATTTTTAACATTTAAATCCATACTGCCGTCTTTTAAAATACCCAAAATCTTTATTCTGGGTTCGACTTTTATGATTCTGAGTTGTATCTTTCTGCAACACTCATTAATTTTTTAATTCATTACAACTATATTTACATTTTTTTATCTTATTTGTATATTTAATTTATCTATTTTTTTTGCTAAATCCGTATCTCTTTCACTAATTTGATTTATGTCATGAGTTATCAATTTTATATTTACTTTATTGTACGAAATTGTGATATCTGGATGATGATTCATTTTTTCAGATTCAAGTGCAATTTTTGTAATAAAACTAAAAGCTTCGATAAAATTAATAAATTTAAAATCCTTAGCATAATTTGCCGTCTATTTTTTCCCAATCTTGTATCTCTTCCAATTTTTCTTCATCTATCTAATATTCAAAATGCAATTAAATGTTTACCTCTTTTTTTTAATAAATTATATATTCGCTAAATTTAATTCTGGTTTTATCTTTAATATATTGAAAAATAATGGTAAAAGTTTCAATTGTTCAGATGAAATCCTCGTTAAATAAAGATGAAAACCTATTATTCTCTCTAGAACAGATTGAAAAAGCAGGGAGAAAAAACGCCCAAATTATTTGTTTTCCTGAGTTTCAGATGGCATTTTCTCCAAATTCTCAAACCTCTAAAGAATTGTTCTCAATTTCAGAATCAGTTGAAGGTAACTTTATTAAAGAATTATGTAAAAGTGCAAAGGAAAATGATATTTGTGTAGTAGGAACAATATATGAACGATCAGATACGGACTTTGATAAATTAGATCAATCTTTAAATGAAAATCGAAATATAAGATATTGATAACCAATACCGTGTTTATGATACTGTAGTATTTATAAATAATAAAGGGGATTTGATATCTCAATACAGAAAATTGCATCTTTATGATGCTCTTAATTTTCAAGAATCAAAAAAATTAATGGCTGGAAATAATATTTTTACTCCAGTTGATTCTCCTTTAGGTAAAATGGGTGTATTGATTTGTTATGATTTGCGTTTTCCAGAATTAAGCCGAATAATGACTATTGGAGGAGCACGTGCATTAATAGCTCCCTCGGGATGGGTTCAGGGAACGATGAAAGAAGATCATTGGTTAACAATGTGTAAAGCTAGATCTATAGAAAATGGTGTTTATTTAATAGCTCCAAATCAATTAGGAAATATTTTTTGTGGACGCAGCTTGATAATTGATCCATTTGGAATTGTAGTTTTGGATATGGGTAATAGAGAAGGTATGGAAATAGTTGATTTGGATATTAAAAGAATCGATTCAGTTCGAAATGACCTCCCTTTATTAAAAAATAGGAGAACTGATTTATATGATTTAAAGTAAAATAATCCTTCTATTGTTAATTGTACTGCTTCCTAACATAGTTGACATTTTATGAACTTCCTAACATAGTTGACACTCTAGTCTTAGAGTGTAATAATAATAGATATAATTGAAAATAGGTATAAAATGATAATTGAATCAGAACGTTTAGGTAGAACAATATCTGATATTGTACATGCATTTGGAGTTTCAAGACAAACATGGTACAAATAGAAGAGACGGTATAATGTATATAGTATAAATGGATTAAAAAACCAATTAAAAAGACCACATAATATTAAAAATGTAAAGGTAACCAAAGAGACTGGAAAAGATTATCCTTGAACTTGAGACTAAATAATAGGTTTGGTCCAATGAGAATAAGGTTCAGATTAAAGAGAAAGTATGGAGTTAGCTTGGATACAAAAGAATTTACAATATTCTAAAGAGACACAATCTCGATGTACCTGTCTGTTAAAATAAAAAGAAAATACAGACGTTTTGAAATGAAACATCCAAACGAGTTGGTTCAGCAGATGGACACCAAAAGACCTTTTTATCTAAAGGGTTCAAGAAACAAACACTACTTCATTCATGTTATAGATGATTGCTCAAGAAAAGTAGTTAGCAAATGGAATACAGAAGAAATAGTGAAAAAGCACTATTGTCGGTTCTCAAAGAATGGATTGAACTCTACGGTAAACATATGAAAGTGATGCATGATGGTGGTAGAGAATTTACATCCATTACATTCAAAAATTATCTTAGATTCCACAGAATAAAGGACAAGCAGATACCTAAAGGTTATCCACAAGAACAAGGTAAAGTAGAAGCGTACAACAAGATAGTCATAGCTGAATTTTTACAAGTAGAAGAATTGATTGAATGAAAGATGGAATAGAGAAATACGAATTATTTGTCAATTCATATAACTATGAAAGAGAACATGGAGGAATAAAAGGATGACACCAGTAGAGAAATTTATGAAATCTTTAAAACAACCGATACTGATACACTAAAACAAGACAAAAAAGTGTTAGCCATGTTGGTACTTGTTTTGTCAACCATGTCTGGAAGTACAACAGTTAATTATTTAATAAAATTCTCTTATTTATATATGATTTGTTTCTTAAACAATTATTTATTGTTTTTATCAAAATGATTTCATTTTAGAAAACGATTCTGGTTTTAAACATACATACACGAAATTGCATTCTATTTTATGATTCTATATGATTATTGAATGTACAAGAAATTTTTCATCTTTATATTTGTAATTTTATTATATGGAAATTTTATACAAAACATATAATCTAGTTATAAATTATAAATTTATTGGTTCTCCTCCTTCTGATATCGAGATCAATATATCTATGATTCTGTTAAATCCTCTTTTATCCACGTTATCAATAACAGATTTATTAGTTTTATTGTCCTCTTTCTTTTTGTTCTTTTAATTGTTTTTTATTTTATATTCGAACCAGTTTCTCCATTTATTAGCTGATGTAAGGTCAAAATAAATGTTCTAATGATGGATATTAAGATGTATCTTTCTTTTTTTATATCTTAATTTTTGGAAATGCTGAATTTAATATTCTATATTGCATTGCAATGGATTATTTTCAAAAATTAACAAAAAAATGCTGCTGCTACTTTTTATTTGGATTTATATATTAAAAAGTTAATTTGAGTTTTGAATGATAACAAATTATTTTGTTTTTATATCGTTTAATTATTTATATATTTTAAGTGTTTAGAATATTATAGGTTATATTTAATGGATTTACAATCTTGTCAAATAAAAATAATTTTTCTAAATTGAAATGGTATTTTGTTTCTGAACATAGTAATAACATCAAATTAGGGAATAAAAATTTCGTTTAGTGGATATCATCTGTGTATTTAATTATTTCATTCAAATCTTGCCATTAATTTGAAACCACATTGACACTTTACATTTTTATTATGCTAAAGACATTTGTTAAATATGCGTGAAAAGGTCTGTGGTACTTGGTGCTGGTAGTACAAAATATGGTAAATTAAATGAAAGTATTGTTGAAATAGCTCTTAATGCTTCAAAAGATGCCATCGATTCAGCTGGCATAACTCCACGAGATATAAAGGCTGGGTATATTTCAAATGTTTTTGGTGTTACTGATAAGCAAGTACATATGGCTCCAGTAATTATGAGTAACCTTGGGAATACCTGATGTTCCTGGATTAACTATTGAATCCGCATGTGGATCTGGTTCGGTTATGTTTAGAGAAGCCTATGCAAATATTGCTGCAGGATTTTATGATTGTGTTATTGCACTTGGAGTGGAAAAAATAACACATACTGGAACTGTTGAAAGTACTACTTTGTTTTCATATTGTTCTGATTTTTTTTATGAGGGGGGAAATGGTGCTTCATTTCCTGGACTTTTTGGCTCCATGGCTAGGGCATATCTTGCTACCTATAAATCCTCAGAAGAAGATTTAGCAAGGATAGCTGTAAAAAATCATGAAAATGGATTTTTTAATCCAAAAGCACACATTAGAAAAAAAATAACTATAGATGATGTACTTAATTCCCCTGTAGTTGCCTCTCCATTAAAACTTTATGACTGTTGTCCATTTTCTGATGGCGCATCTGCTGTTATTTTATGCAATGAAGAATTTGCAAAAAAAAGTGGAAAACCATATCTTGAAGTAATTGGATCTGGCAGAGGTGCCTCACCTGCAGCTGTTCAATCAAGAAAAGATATAACAACTATTCCTAGTACCAGTTGATGCTGCTACACAGGCTTATAAAATGGCTAATCTTTCTCCTAAAGATATTGATTTTGCAGAAGTTCATGATTGTTTCTACTATAGCTGAACTTATTGATATAGAAGATTTGGGGTTCTTTCCTAAAGGGTGATGGTGCTCAAGCTGTTAGAGAAAGTCGTACAACATTAAAGGGTGATATTCCTATGAATCCTTCTGGTGGTTTAAAATCTAAAGGTCATCCTATTGGTGCAACAGGTATAGGACAAGTTGTGGAAGTATTTGAACAATTTACAAACAAAGCTGGTGAAAGAACTGTTAAAGATGCAAAAATAGCATTGACTCATAATTTTGGTGCAACAGGTGCTAGTGCTGCTGTCCATATTTTTAAAAAAATAAAATAATATAATATGTAGAGGAAGGTGATTGAAATTGTCTAAAGTTCAATCAAAAAAGCAAAGCTCAAGGGAACAATTTATAGACTATGCAAAAAATGGTAAAATCCTGGTTAATCAATGCTAAAAAATGCGATAATCTTATTTTAGAAACTGTATATTATTGTGATAAATGTTTTAGCAACTCATTTAAACATGTATTCATTTAATGGTAAAGGTAAAGTTGTTACATATACAATACAATCTGTAGTACCTGAAGGGTTTGAAGATGTTAATTCCTATGCATGGGTAGTTTTTAGAATCGATGATTGTGGACTTAATATTTCCGGATTTCTCCCTGGAATATCATCACCTACTGATTTACCATTGGGTACACCAGTCAAAGTAGTTGACTTCCATGATAAACATGGTTTGGTTTTAGAAAAATTATGAAATTTAATTTATTAATATTAGTTAAAATTAATTTTCTTTTTTGTGTATAGAAATTAACAATTGTTTTTAACATATTTCTATATAACAAACATTGAATGGAAAAAAGCGGTCAATTCTATTACGATGTTAATAATGCTATTTCGGTAATCAATACACAAATTTCTCAATTACAATCAATGGATACAAAATTCTCAAATATTGATGTCAGTTTTAGTTCAAAAATTGCTCAGAATATAAAACTCAGGAAATAATGCAAAAGCAAATGTAATAGCAAATGAGTTGTCTGCTGTTAGAAGATTGAGAAAAAATACTCAAAATGTTAGTTTAGCTTTAGAAGTTGTTGCTATACGATTTACAACTTTAAATGAATTTTCAACGATGATGGATACTATTAATCCAACTATAGATATGTTAACCGATATCCAAAAGGATCTTTCAAAAGCTGTTCCATCCGCTACCGATGTTATGTCTCAAGTTCATACTTTATCTAGCGATGTATTAATTAATTCTACCATTAATACCGATGAGTAAAATTAGTTCTGTAGTTGATAAAGATGCATTGTCTATATTAAATGATGTCCAAAATAGTCTAGAAGATGAAGCAAAAGAAAAATTACCTGAGGTTCCTGAATCTATTATTTCTAAACGATCTAATATTAATTTAAAAGATGATATATTAAATAGTGGTCACAGATATTATTAGAAACTTGAGTTATATTTTTCTTCTATTTCTATTAATTATATTTTTTTATTAGTTTTATTTATATATCAATAATTGAACTGCTTTTTATAATTGAGGATTACATATTTACCCGCAGTCGAAACTAAACGAGGTATTTTGGAATCTATCGTCCAAACGAGTAAGAATGATTTTTTCAGTGATGGCAAGTCCTAATAGAATTGATATTTTACGTATTCTGAATTCTAAAGGACCCTTGACTTATTCTGAATTAAAATCTTTGGCAGGATTTAGATCCAAAAAAGAATCTGGAAAATTTGCCTATCATTTAAGAAAATTATTAAGACAATCGTTAGTTGGTCTAAATAAAGCGGAAAGACGATATGCTATTACTAATTTAGGAAAATTGGTTTTAAATTTGGCCCGACAAATAGAAGAAAAATCTATAATTGAAAGTGGAAAAATGTATGTGAGAACAAGTAATCAAACCATTGAAGAATTCAATCCTCATAAAATAATACAATGTTTGGTAAGGGAGGCAAATATGTCATTAGAACAATCTGCAAAAATTACAGAGGAAGTAGAAAATAAAATATATAAATCTCATACTTCTTATTTGACCTCTAGTTTTATACGAGATTGTGTTAACAATGTGTTAATAGAACATGGTTTAGAGGATCAAATGAATAAATTAATAAGACTTGGTATTCCTATTTATGATTTAAATAAAAAACTAAATAATAATAACGGATTATTAAATAATGGTATTAATGATATAGTCTGTTGATATTTCAAAAACTGTATTTTCTGATTATTTGAAAAATAACTTTCCTAAGGATATATTAGATATGCATTTTAATGGTGAAATTCATTTAGATGATTTAGGAAGCTGGGGTATATGTCCAGATACTATTTTTATTGATATTGAAAATTTTTTGGAAAAAGGTATCTATTCTAGATAATCAATTTCCTTATTTACCACGAATTTCAACATTTAGATGATGCTGGTATTAGTTTTACCGCTTTTAGTTTCTCTTTTTCAAAGACAAGTTTCAAAAGAAATAGTTATTGAAAATATTGACAAAATTATTTGATGATTTTTCATCATTTGATAGATATTTCTTCAACTTTTGCAAATTCTTTATTTTCTTCCTCTTTTTCTATTCATTCTCTTGATTCTCCTTTTATTACTCTTGTCATTTCATTAAAAGAAAATGATGGATGTTTTATTGAGTATTTTAAATGGGTATTTAATGTATCTTGAAAAAGTTTCTATTTCTAAATTTGGAATTTTTATCTTATTTTCTACTTCTCCTTCTATTGATATTTTAAATATTAGTATCAAAAATTACAATGATGTGGTGGAAAGATTTCTTTGTCCAGAAAATCCATTAGAAGTAGTAAAGGAGTTATTAAGATAAATGATGGCACTAACTTACCTGTAATTTCTTTGCATTCTCTCTCGTTAAATCTTCCTCATTTAGCTTATCAATCAAATAAGGATGAAACTTATTTCAGAACAAAATTGGCATTATTATTAAAACCTTCATTAAATGCCTTGATATCAAAAAGAGATATGATATTTGATAATATTAGAAAAGGTTTATTGCCTGCATTATCCAATCCTCTTATGTTTCCCTAAGTCAGGATCTACTAATATGCTAATTAATTTAACTGGATTAAATGAATCTATTTTTGATATATTGGGATATGCTGATAATAATGAGGAGGGTATTGAAATAATACAGAAAGTTATTAAAACCGCCAATGATGTTGTTTCTCAATTTTGATAAAAAAAATTATGAACATTTTGGAATTTCAATAATTAATGATAATAGTTCTAAGCGATTTGTTCAACTGGATTCTAAAAAATTTGGTAAACTATCTCATACTTTTGGTTCATATTCTCAAGGTTTAGTTATTACCAAAAAGGATCTCGAATGAAGAATTCTCTAGCTCGAAATTTACTTTTGCTAGATGATTTATTAACTGGTGGTTTTTCTGTCAAATTGGATACTACCAATCTTACATTTGAATGATATAGTTGACTTTATATCTAAATCTATCGATTTAATTCCTTATTTTGATGTAGTTAATAAACAAATTATTTGTAATGTTTGTGGCTCTCGAGTTGTAACTAATGATGTATGTTCTATGTGTAACTCTAATAATTTGATAACTTTAACTTAACTAATGTAATAAAAATTTTTATTAAACGATATAGTTATTTTATTGTTATCTGTATGGCAGAAACTGATCTTCAGTAATTCAGAAAATAAATCTATTTTTCATATAAAGAAAAGAAATGGAAAAATAGTAAATTTTGAACAATCAAAAATATCAAATGCAATATATAAAGCATTAGTCGCAGCTGGCAAATCTGATCGGAAATTAGCTGAATTACTTGCAACTAAATTAGTTAATAAGATTGATAAAAGTGGATATTTAGGATCTGCTAATAGAGATCATGTTTTAAGTGTTGAAGATGTTCAAGACATGGTTGAATCTATTCTAATAGAAGAAGGCTTGGCCGAAACTGCGAAAGCTTACATACTTATACAGACATGAGAGGCGAAAGATCAGAGAAATGAAAATGAAGATATTAAATAAAAAAGATCTTGATGAGGTAGACAAATCTTTAGATATAAATTCTCTTAGAGTATTGTCTTCTCGTTATTTGCTTAGAGACTCACAATAATGAAATTAACGAAGGTCCAAAACAGCTTTTTGAACGCGTTGCAATTTTGGTTGTTATTCCAGATATTATTCATGATTCATTCTATTTTTGATTTAAATGGTAATTACAAACAATCTATAACCGATGCAGAAAAATATTACGAAAAATTGGATGATTTTGATAATAAATTAAAAATTGGAAATTATTATTTTAACAAGTTTCATTTTGAATCATTAATTAGAACTTATATTAATGAGGCAAAAATTGGTAGAATCAAAGTAAGCTTTAAAGAATTACTTCGTATGATAGCGGAAGGAAGAATGGCTAATTATAGTAATAAAATATTTGAATATTATAATCTGATGGTTTCGGGAGAATTTCTTCCAAATACTCCTACTCTTATGAACTCTGGTGCTAGATTGGGGCAGTTATCTGCTTGTTTTGTTCTTGATATGCCTGATGATATGTATTCTATAATGAAATCATCTACTGATGCTGCCATGATTTTTAAATCAGGTGGAGGTGTTGGAATCAATTATTCGACATTAAGACCTGAGGGTGATATTGTTGCTTCAACCAGTGGTGTTGCATCAGGGCCTGCATCTTTTATGCAAATTATTGATACAGTGACTGATGTAGTTAAACAAGGAGGAAAAAGACGTGGTGCTAATATGGGTATTTTGGAAACTTGGCATCCTGATATTGAAAAATTTATTACAATGAAAACCAAACCTGGTTTATATGAGAACTTTAACGTTAGTGTTGGAGTTTGGTCTGATTTTTGGGATTCCTTGGTAAGCAAAGATGATCATAGATATTCTTTAAGAAATCCTAGAACTAGAGCACATGTAAAAAATATTGATTCTCATCAATTAATGGAGTTGATTGCTTTAAGTGCATGGAAAAGTGCTGAACCAGGTGTTATATTCTTTGATAATATAAATAAATATAATCCGTGTATAAAGGCAAAAGGTGGTCCTCTTAGAGCAACAAATCCATGTGGAGAGCAATCTTTATATCCTTATGAGTCTTGTAATCTAGGATCTATTAATCTTTCAAAATTTGTAAAAAGGAAAGCAGATGGGCTATATGAGTTTGATTGGCAAAAATATGAACAATCTATTAGAGTTGCAACTAGATTTTTAGATAATGTTATAGATGCAAATAAATATCCTGTAGATGAAATTGATATAAATACAAAATTAACTAGACGTATCGGATTAGGTATCATGGGTATTGCTGATTTGCTTTTCCTATTACAAATTCCATATAACTCAAAAGAGGGATATGATTTTATGAGCAAACTTGCAGAAACATTGTCATATTTTAGTATGGATGAAAGCGTGGTTATTTCAAAATCTAAAGGTCCTTTTCCATTATTTTATGATACTGATTATAAAAATGGAGTTATTCCTTTATCTGGATACTATGAAATTCCTAAAGATTTACATTGTTATGATTGGGACTCTTTGATAGAAAAAATTAAAAATTATGGTATTAGAAACTCTTGGACTACTACTATTGCACCTACAGGTACCTTGTCTATGATTGCAGATGTATCAAATGGTGTAGAACCAGTTTTTGCTTTGGTGTTTGAAAAACGTGTTACTGTAGGTAGATTCTTTTATACTAGTAAAATTTTTGAAAATGTTTTAAAAGAACATGGATTATATAATGATGAAATTTTATCAAAAATTTCTAATAATTATGGTTCTATACGTGGACTAGATGAAATTCCTGATTGGATACAAAATATTTTTGTTACTGCTATTGATGTCCACTGGACTGATCATCTGATGGCTCAGGCAGTATGGCAAAAATGGATTGGTAATGCAATTGCAAAAACAATAAATATGCCTGGAGATGCTACAGTTGAAGATGTAAAATGTGCTTATTTGCTTGCTCATGAATTTGGTTTAAAAGGAGTTACTATTTATAGGGATGGTTCAAGAAATGAACAAGTATTACACATTACTGGTAATGAGCGTGACAAAAAATTTCAAGTGAAACCTAGTACATATTTACATGATTATATTTTTAATAATATAAGTGAGCCATATGTTCTGGAACAAGTTACCCCTATTTTTAAAAGCTATTTGGATAATAATATTGCAACTGCTGCTAGCTGCTGGATAACACTAAATTTAACAACGAATTAGAACCAACCGATTTTGAAACTAACCCAATTTCAATAAGATCTTCTGATCCGTATGTTAATTCTATGACCTGAAAATAACAAAGAGTTATGTCCATACTTGTAAAAATTTCCTGATAATTACTGAAGGATGTAATATGTGTATTGAATGTGGATTTAGTAGTTGTGCTTCAGGATAGTTTTTTTAATCAATTTCAAAAAAGCATAAATTTTAGCATATTTTTATTGTCTGATTGGATATGACTAGTAACAAATTTTTTAATCGGAGTATTATTTCTATTAGGGATTTTACTGTTGATGATTTTACCTATCTTTTTGATCTTACTGATAAAATACAATACTTTAACATCTAATGAACGGGGTGAGATTGCAAAAGGTCTAATACTTGGATATATTTTTTATGAATATAGTACAAGAACAAGATTAAGTTTTGAATCTGCTATGGCATCTATTGGTGGTAGGTCATTGGGAATATCCAATATCGATTCTTCTTCTATTATGAAAGGTGAAAGCTATGCTGACACAATAAAAACAATATCTTTGTATTCTGATGTTGTTTTAATACGTCATCCATCTGATGGTTCTAGTCGATATGCAAGTGAAATTTCAGATAAACCTGTAATAAATGGTGGTAGCGGTAGCGAAGAGCATCCTACACAAGCTATGTTGGATATTTATACAATATTTAAAGAGAAAAAACGAATTAATGGGCTATCTATTGGGATCGTTGGAGATTTAAAATATGGACGCACCGTGTATTCTTTAATATATGGATTATCTACTTATGATGTAGATATCCATCTAGTTTCTCCTTCCATGTTGAAAATTAGGAGTGAATCAATATATGACATTTCAAATAATGTAAAGATGTTTCATCATACTGAATTAACTGACGATTTGTTGAAAAAATTGGATGTTATTTATGTTACTAGAATTCAGAGGGAGCGATTCCCTGATTTACAAGAATATAAAAAAATCCAGGGATTGTATACTATTGATGAAAATATATTAAAAAGATCCAAGCCTGATGTTGCGATTTTACATCCTTTGCCGCGAGTTGATGAAATATCTCCATCTATTGATAATACAACAAATGCTGTATATTTTAAACAAGCCTCTTATGGTAAAGAATTACGATCTGCACTTTTATCTGCATTGCTTCATGAAAATCCATTTTAAATTATATCTGATGATTATTTATTATATTGTTATTGATATTTTAGCTGAAATTTTTTTGAGGTTAATTTTCCATATTCTTATTCTAACGTTATAACTATGCTTTGTATATCAATAATAGTAATATATATGATTGATAAAGAATCTGACATAAATGGTGTAATTTTGATTTCGACATTTCCGGATGAGAATTCGCTAATTAATTTATCAAAAATTGTTGTAATGGAAAAAAGAATTTGTGCATGTGTAAATTACACTCACAGTAAAATCTATCTATATGTGGCAATCTAATCTACATGAAGAAAATGAATTTTTTGCTTTTTTTAAAACTACTTCTGATTGTGTTGAAAAATTAAAAACCGAAATAAGAAACAATCATCCTTATGATGTTCCTGAGATAGTGGTAATCAATATGAGTGATATTTCGCCACGAATATTTCGATTGGATGTATAAAAATACTCATACAAAAGATACAAATTATTAGTTAATTTGATAGCGTAATAATGGCAATAATTCCTCCAAGTGATGAAACCCTCATTCCAATATCTGTTGATGAATCTGTTGCAAAAGTTTTTACATTTTTCTTACTTTCAATTTCGTTTAACATTTTTATAAATTCGTCTTCTTTTACCTCCAAAAAAACTTTATCAGAATAAACTAACGTATCTATGGCATTTAGTGAATCTGCATATTTTATTTCATTTATTCCTATTGCAAATTTCTTTTCTCCTTTATTTATCTGGTACATTATGTTGTCTAGTATTGTTGAGACCATGGCAATTTTGCTATTTGCTAACATCTCTTTCATAACGTCTGATCGCAGAAACACGAAAAATCCATCCTCCCCTGATGTTTCTATACCTTCGATTAATGTGAGATTTTTGTTTTCGTATGGTTCTTTTTTTCTTTTAAATAATTGAGAAATTTTCTTTTTGTTTCTCCTGGACCAAATATTATTATTTTTATTCCTACTTCCTCTTTGTAAATATCTAAAGATTTTTTGATATTTTCAAAATAACTTTTCATTTGGATTTCGTTTTTTTGATTTGCAGTATACCTTTTTCCACTTTTTCCAGAATATATATTAGGCGTTATTTTTAAATTTGTTCCATTTAGTTTTGCTATTGATGTTTCTTCCGAATCCATCGAAATCAAAATGTATTTTAATTCAGATGCCGAACTTGTTATTAGTTTTATATAATCTTCACTCCATCTTTCTTTTTCTAAAATTATTGTATCATTGATTTTTATGCCTAGTAGAATGATACAATCCTCTTGGAATGCTTTCATTATTTGATGTAATTATTATTCCTGATATTTTCAATCTGTCTATTGTATCATCAAAACTTATTTTTTCTACTCTTAAATTTATTCTAACTTTAACTCTTTCTCCTTTATCCGGTCTAGCAAATTCTTTATCTTGTTTTATTACTCTAGTAGTATCTGCAATTATATTATCTCCTATTTCTATTGTTCTTCTTAAATTAAAAAGATCATCAGGCTCTTCGGGTGTAATTGCGATTCTATTTTCTGAATCTTTTATCTTGTTTGTTTTCATATTTTATAGCATAATTAAAATACGTTTGGTTTAGAACTTATCTTATATTTTTTCAGTTTGGGAATATAATAGTGAAATTTTCAATATAGTTATAGAGAATTATGATGATATTTTATCCTTTAAAAATAATACATTTCATGATGATTTCGAAAAAAGATTGCAGTATTACATATATTATGCATCTATTAATCTATTTCAACGAATAATATATTTATTTCTAATTTGTGAGTTTATTTATCATAGAATATTGTTTTGCAACTGTATTTAGTTAATGTTTTTATTTAACTTTATTTTAAATTTTTGATGTTATGTATAATTGAAAGGACAAACTCCTTACTCAAGATCTACTTCATCTTATCAGTAGGGCATTTCAATTCATCGTTTGTCCGAATGTTTTTATAGTATTCTATTAATAAACTTTAATGTTCTTTTATTTTTTTTCCATCTTCCCATAAATATTTAAAATAATCTTTTGCAAAACTTGCCAATCCTATATGTTCTGCCCATATTGCAATTATGTCATAATTGTTGTCATTGTTATTCTTATTTTCTCCAAGTAAAATTAGTACCTGTTTTGAATCGCCTATTACCCCTCCACCAAACATGCTATTTTTTAATCTAATTTCTGCGACTCTTGACATTGATTTTATTATTTCTTCGCTAGTTTCCTCCGATGCTAAAATAATAATTTTTACACCCTTTTCAAAGAGTTCTCGCAGAAAAGGTTGAATAGTTTTAATTACCTTTTCTGGGATTTTTGGAATTGCAATTAAAAGCTCTTCTTTTGTAGATTGAATTATTTCGGTAACTTTTGCCGCTATGTTGTATAAACCGCTTACCACCCATATATCTGGTTTTTCTTTTAATCCTGTTTTTTCATAAATGGGCATTAATTCATTTAATAGAATATTCTTATAACTTCTAATACTGTTTTCCATTTCTATCATCATTGCCTCTACAGCAGTAGAGGGTGACTTGGGAAAGAAATTCTGAGGTCTTAAATTATCTGAATATGTCCATCCTCTTTCGTATAAGCTATTTAAAACATCATATATCTTTGAATAAGGCACGCCTGATTTTTTACTAATTTCGGCAGCAGTAGTAGAACCAGAAAATAATAATGCTGTATAAACCCTAATTTCATAATTCGTTAATCCAAGGCTTTCCATTGATTTTTTTGCCTTGTCGCTAATTTCCATTGTTTTATGAGAATAATTTAAACAAAAGATATTAAATCTTTGTCTTTCTTAATTTTTGTTTACTAACTAAACACCGTAGTATTTGTCAGATCAAGTTTATAAGGCTAATTTAAAACAGTATATAAGGCCTATATTATGGATCTAATACATATTTCTAATTTAACTAGTAAAACTATTGGTTCTAAACGTACCATACGCTATACTCAAAGTATTTGTCCGGATTGTAATATGATTCTGGATGCTGAAGTATTTGAAAGAGAAGGTAAAGTCTTTATGACAAAGACTTGTCCTAGCCATGGTGAATGTGAAGAATTATACTATGGTTCGTATGAGATGTACAAAAAAGTTTAGTACTTATTGGATGGATGGAAAAGGGGCTACAATCTCCAAATGTTATGGTGGATAAATGTGCCTGTCCAACAAATTGTGGTTTATGTACCAATCATCTTTCTCATTCAGGATTAGCAAACATAATTGTTACTAATAGATGTGATCTTACATGCTGGTATTGTTTCTTTTATGTAAAAAAAGGTTTAGAAGGTGCTTATCTATACGAACCTTCACATGAACAAGTTCGAGCAATGATGAAAACTTTGAAATCCGAAAGACCAATTCCCGGTAATTCTATTCAAATTACCGGTGGTGAACCTATGCTGAGAGACGATTTACCAGCACTAATTAAAATTATGAAAGAGGAAGGTGTTGATCATATTCAACTTAATACTAATGGTATAAAATTAGCTCTTTCTCCGGAAACCATGAGACAAATTAGAATGGCTGGTGTAAGTAACCTTTATTTATCTTTTGATGGTGTAACTCCAAGAACCAATCCTAAAAATCATTGGGAAATACCGTATACTTTGGAATCTGCAAGAAAATGTGGAATGACTGTTGTCTTTGTACCCACCGTTATCAAATCTATTAATGATCATGAATTAGGGGGAATTATTCGCTTTGCACAAAAGAATATGGATGTTGTTCATGCAGTAAACTTCCAACCTGTATCTCTAACTGGTAGAATGGGTAAAAAAGAACGAGAAAAATATCGAATTACTATTCCTGATTGTATTGAAAGAATTGAAGAGCAAACCAATGGTGAAATATCCAAAGATGGCTGGTTCCCAGTTCCTTCCTGTATGCCTTTAACTAATGTGATCGAGGCATTTAGCAAAAAACCAAAATATGAATTATCTATTCATTTTGCATGCGGTGCAGGAACCTATGTATTTGAAGATACTCAAACTAAAAAATTAACACCTCTTACTTCTTTTGTGGATATCAAAGGATTGTTAGAATACTTTGAAGAAAAAACTGAAGAAATAAAATCAGGATCCAATAGATATTGGACCATGTTGGAAGTAATAAGAAAATTAAATCAATTTGTCGATAGATCTAAACAACCTCATGGATTAGATTTAGGTAGAATGTTTTCCAGTATATTGCTTAAACAAAACTTTGATTCAGTTGGTTCATGGCATGTAAGATCATTATTCCTAGGAATGATGCACTTCCAAGATAAATATAATGAAGATTTGGAAAGATTGCAAAGATGTGATATTCACTATTTAACTCCTGATTTACGTATAGTACCCTTCTGTGCATTTAATGTAATTCCTGAATGGTATCGAGACAGAATTCAAAAGAAATATAGTATTCCTGTTGAAGAATGGGAAAAAGAACATGGACAAACTTTGGAAGCTGGTCTTTATCGTGGTTTGATGAGAAAAGGAAAACCTGAAGCTCAAATGGGTTGTGCTGTGTCAGAAATGCATAAAGCTGCTGCAGAATCTGAAGATCATCGTGGAGTCGAATTGAGAAATAATATGGCCGGCGCATAGCATTTTTTTATTTTTATAATTATAGTAAATAATTAAGTAATTTGATACTATTAATTTTTTATAGATTTATCGTTTTTCAATTTTTTTGATTTTTGATGTGCTTTTGGAGATAATCTTAAATAGCACGAAAACGTAAGTAAATAGAGTAAAATGCCGTCATCATCAATAAATGCAATTACAAGAATGAGTGCAACTCTAAAAGATCTATTTATTTACATATATGATCTGTCTCCTTTAGATATGGATTTGTTACTTACTCTCATTAAACATAATGATAAACAAATGACTTTGGAGGATTTATCCAAAGCTGTAAATAGGGACAAAAGTCACTGTTTTTAGATCTTTACAAAAATTAACTGGGTTGGGAATATGTGTAAAGGAAAGTAGAACTTTGAAAGAAGGGGGTCATTTCCATGTGTATTCTTCAATTTCAAGAGATATTTTTAAATTGGAAACAGAAAAACGTGTAAAAGAATTAGAACAAAGTTTAAGAAGAATATTGAAGAAATTTGAAGACGATTTGGATATAATGTTAGATGATGTATACAAAAAAAAATAAAATAATAAATATCTCAAATGCCTATAAATATAGTTGAAATAGATTTCTGTGACTTTGATAATTTATTTGATATCTCTGAACCGAAATTTATCGATCTATATATCAATTCCTTTTATTCATTTCTATTTTTAAAAAATAATTCTTTTTATCGTTCTTTAAAATCAATAGACTGAAAAAAATCTCTCTCTTATTCGTATTATATCTGTAGGTAGTGAAAATCAATTCGATTCTATTCGTAGTTCTTTCTCATCAATTGGAAATATTTCTTTTAATAATCTTTCAAGTTTTTCGGAACAACAAGAAAATTTTATAACAATTACTATTAACAAAAAGGCGTTATTTTTTTTTAAAATAATCTATGATGAATCTAAAATGAAATTTAATTGTAATTTATATAATATTATATTTAATGAATCACCATCTTTCTTCTCTATCATATATGATTTTCTATGGAATACTATGGAAAAAAATAAAACATTAGAAAAACACAATATATTTCAACAAGATTTTATAGATATTGCATCTCACCAATTACGAAATCCTATTTTACCAATTGTGGGATTTTCTAAGACTCTAAGGTCAAAAATACAAGATTCAACCATGTTAGAATATCTTGATATAATTATTAGAAATGGAGAAAAACTACGAGATATTGCAAATGATATACTGGACGTTTCTAGACTTGAAACAAATTCGTTAAGGATAAATAAAGAATTTTTTGACATTGATTTAATTTTGTCTAATATGATTACTGAATATCAGAATATCTCATTTGGGAGAATTAGTTAATATTAAATTTATTTATTATGGTAAATCTGGTTTATTTATCGAAGGCGATAAATCTTTACTTTCACAGGCATTATATAATTTACTGAATAATTCATATTTTTTTACAAAAAATAACCAAGGACAAGAAATAATAGTTAGCCTATTACAAAATGATGATTATTTTGTTACCATAACTATTGAAGATGAGGGACCGGGCGTACAAGAAAAGGATCTTGATCAAATATTTAAAAAATTTTTTACAAAAACAAGTGGGGGTACTGGTTTAGGTTTATTTATTTCTAAAAAACTATTTGAGCTTCATGGCGGAAGCATTGATATAAAAAATAGATCCCCTGATTTGGGCTTGAAAATTATTGTAAAAATCCCTATATGTATTCATGAACCCTATTTCTCAATCATTAGAAAATATACCTAATAATAACAAAATATTATTTATAGATGATTTTTCTGAAAACTTTTATCTAATTAAAAATAAAATTCAAGAATCTGGGATATGAAATCGATTATTATGATAATCCTTTAAATGCTATGGAAAGTTTTATTCCATTCAAATATTCTCTAGTTTTTTTAGGTATTGATGTTGGTGGTATTGATGGATTTGATCTATACGATGAATTAAAAAAACGAGATAATGGTATCAAAGGTTATTTTATGACATCTAATAAAATCAATAAAGATGCAATAGATGAGGTTTTCAATAAGGATATACTAAACGATCAATTCCTTTATAAGCCTATTTCATTAGATTCCATTGTAAAAATTATTAAAAAAGAATTTAATAATTAATTTTATTTATTTATAAGAAAATTTTATTATTTGATAATTTATAGTGATTTCTATGAATGTTTTAATTATTGAAGATGATGCTGATATATGCCAGTTATATACAATTTGGCTTCGAGAATATAACTATCATTATGTTATTGCTAGGAACGTTGAAGATGGACTTATATGAATATCACAAGTCACTACAAAACAATCCTAAAAACTTCAATAATTTTGATTTAATCATATTGGATTATGATTTATCTTCAAAAAACGATTCTAAATCCGCTAAAAATGGTTTGAATGTTGCAAAAGAAGTGTTAAGTTTAAATAAAAATCAAAGAATAATATTTGCCTCTGCATGGCCTCAAAAGATTTTTAATGAATATATAGAAACCTTAAAATGTTTTATAGAAATTCTTCAAAAGCCATTTGAAAAAGATATTTTTATAAAAATGGTTCAAGATACGTTTGTTTATGACACTTTAAAAAAGGTAGTAGGGGATATGAGGAAAAACGGATTAAATCCTAACAAGCCTGATTCTGGAAGTTATGTCAATCTCTTTGAACTTTTATGGAAATTGCAAAAAGATACTTTTGGTACTGGTGGATAATTAACTTTTTTAATAAGGTTTAATTTAAAGAACAGTTGAAATTTGATTATGTCTTCTATGAAGTATGTACAGATAGATCTACAGAATGATATAGCTATACTAAAAATAAATAGGCCTGAAGCGCTTAATGCAATGAATTTAGATGTTATATCTGAATTAACACGAGCAATAGATTTAATTTCTGTTGATCAAGGAATTAAAGTTTTAATTATTACTGGCTCAGGTGAACGTTCCTTTTGTGCTGGTGCTGATATCTCTTATATGGTTAACATTGATCCTGTTGCTGCTGAAAAATACGCTTCCTCTGCACAATCTATGTTAAATAAAATCGAAAAAATGGAAAAACCTGTAATTGCTGCTATAAATGGTTTTGCTCTAGGTGGTGGTTGTGAACTTGCTTTAGTTTGCGATCTAAGAATAGCTTCTGAAAATGCAAAAATAGGTCAACCTGAAGTTACAATAGGTATTCCTCCAGGATGGGGTGGAAGTCAGCGATTATGGAGAATAATTGGACCAGCAAAGGCTAAAGAATTGATTTTTACGGGGAAAATGATCTCTGCTCGTGAAGCTAATGATATAGGCCTTGTTAATCATTTTGTCTCAATTACCGACGAAGATAAATCCAATCTGGATCCTTCTATTGATCAAAATAATGAAAAGGAAAAAAATACTGCACTTTCAAAAATACTTAATAATAAACTTTTAGAGCATACTATATTACTTGCAAAAGAAATTGCTAAAAATAGTTTTAATGCAATTAAAGTTAGTAAAATGTTGATCAATAAAGGTATGGATGCAGATATAGATACAGGATTAAGATTAGAAATCTATGGCTGGTCGTTATGTTTTGCGCATGAAGATAGGCAAAAAATGATGTCTGCATTTCTTAATAAAAGTAAAAGATAATTTTTTTATTTTTATTTTTATTTTAATGAAATTACTTTTGCCCCTCCACTAGGATTACATATAAAAGTTTTACATTTTATATCTAGTTTTCCATAGGTTTCTTTCATGACATCAGATACTTGCAATCCTTTATTTTTTGAATTTAAAAATGCAATTGTAGATGGACCGGCACCACTAATAGCAAATGCTAGTGCTCCTGCTTTAAGTGATCCTTCTTTAACTTGTTGATATCCGGGAATCAGTTTTTGTCTTACAGGTTCAATTATGCAATCTTCAATACCGTTGCATATCATTTGTATATCTTTATTAAAAAAACCTGCAACAATAGTACATGCATTTGAAAGATTTTGTACCATTTTTTTTAGAGGAATTTCTTGAGGTAGTATCTTTCTAGCGGCTTCTGTTTTCATTTTGGGAACCTCTATTAGTGGAACACAAACAACCATAGTCAAATTCGTTGGTGATTTTATTTTTATAAATTCTAGTTCTGGTTTACTTTTTACAATTACAAAATCTCCAAAAAATGAGCCTGCAATGTTGTCGTAGTGTTTTACACCTGCACTGGCCAGTTCGCCTTCTGCAGCATAACTTAATAGTTTTGTATCGTTTATATCTAATTCAAAGATTTTATTAAATGCAAGAGCTGTAGCAACTGCTGATGCTGCACTACTTCCCATTCCATATCCTGGAGGAATATTTTTTTCAATATTAATTATGAAATCATATTTATTTAAATAATAATCTGAAATGATTTTTTTTGCTACTTTTCCTGCCGAATTCAATTCCGGGTCAATAGGAATACTTTGGCTTCCTTCTCCTTTTATTTTTATTTTAATACGTGTGTCTATAAGGTTTGCTTTTGATTTTTCTATTACTTTGAGATAAACGATATCTTCTAATGCATCTAATCCTAAGCCAAAAACATCATAACCTGGACCCAAATTTGCTGTAGATGAAGGTGCACTTGTTATACATTCTTGATATTTTATTTCATTCATTTTGTTCATAATTATTTCACATTTCTGAGCTGTTTTTTCTGCCTTCTTCTCCTTGGGTAAATATCCGTGAAAGAGCTGCAGATAAATTTATCATTCCATTCATTGTTATATTTGATATTGCAATAGGGTTTGTTATATGTCCACTTTTAAAAAGAGTTTTTATTAAATCCTTGCTAAGTAATGATTGTTCATAATTTTTTTCTTCATTTAACGAATTTTGTAATGCGGAAATGGAGTTAGACCATTCAAATACCTCTTTTAATTTGTCTATTATTTTGTCTCGTTTAGTGAGAACATTAATTTGAGGAGTATTTAATCGTAATTTTACTGATTGTGATAAAAACATTAATGATACATAATTAATTGGTGACTCAGCTAAAGTTCCATCGATGGTAAAAAGAGTTACTTTGTTATCTGAAAGAAAGTTTGAAATGAAATATGGACCACTGGATCTAAAAACGAACAATTCTATTTGTCCTGGTGTATCTACAATAATATAGTCTGGATTTAATTCGTCTGCCTGGTTTTGTATTTCGGTTAATTTAGTCGATATTAAATCGTTTGCTAATATCAATGAACCATTTGGACCTAAATTATAATTTTCCATAATCGAGTAAATGTCAATAAAATCCCTAACGTCTACATCTGGACTATAGGGTAAATTAACCACACCTGGGTCTAAATTTATCGATATAGGTGTAATGTCATTGTTATTGTACCATTCTAAAAGATTAGATGTTAATAATGATTTTCCAGAACCGGCAGTACCAGTGACGAAAATAGTATACATATGAAATTAACCTTGAATTTTATTCTATTTTATTGTTATATTTGTATCATTATTATACTCCTTTATTTGAATTATTTGTTATAAGTTGAATTGGCGGTTACTTTCCATTTTTGCAAGTATAATACCTATAATACTTATGTTTGTATTTACTCCTGTATCGTTACATGATATTTTTTCTGTTGGAATTCTTCCCTTTGTATTGTCTTTCTTGGCAACAATGGCAAAGATTTTTTTACAGGCAATTAGATTTTACTATTTTATACGAAAATTCATTGGAAATCATGTAAGTTCATTTTGGAAAATAGCTTTTGCTAGACTGGCTGGAGAATTCGTAACTCAGACTACCCCTTCTTATATAGGAGGCGAACTTGTAAGAATCGCATTTTTAACAAAAAACAACGTTTCTGCAGGAAAAGCTGCATGGGTTACTACTATGGAAATTATTGCTGATGTTTTTGTTGGTACGATATTGGCATTTATTGCTGGTTTTAATGCACTATTGAGTGGTGCTACCTTCATCGGCATTTTATTAATTTTAATTGCTCTTCCAACTTTTGGTTTTTGGTTTTTTATATTGATTTATTCCTCAAAAAAGAATATTAGATTGCCATCATTTACATTAAAGTTATCAAAAAAATTTATTTCTGAAGAAAAGGCCATACATGCAATTAATTCTGTAAATAAAGCGTTAGATGATTTATGCATGATGAGTAGAGAAAATTTTGGTTCATTCGAATCTGTTAAAATTTTTTCAATCGGAATAGCGATTACTTTATTGGCATTCTTTTTCCATGGACTTTCTTTCCTTGTGTTAACTCATTCGATAGGCAGTCATGTTGATTTATTTGTCTCTTTTATGGCTACATCTTCATCTACTATTTTAGGAACTCTACCTGTTACTATAGGTGGATCTGGTTTGGCAGAATTGGGTCTTTGGAGCTATATTACTCATTTGAATGATTTTTCGCAATTTGGACATATTCTTTCTGATAGTCAATTAAATGTGATAATTGCTTGGCGTATAGCTTCATATCACATTCCTTTAATTATAATGTGGATTGCATTAATGAAATTGGCTATAGGAAAGAGTTACTCAAAACCGACTTCACCTTCTAAAATTCCTGATAGTTGATGAGTTCTGTAGATGCAATGGTAGTAGTAGTAGTGTTTTAGTGTAAAACATAGTAGGTGTGATTGTTTTAAATTTACTATTTTAAATATATTATATAATATATTATGCTATACTCTACAACTTTTTTTACTAAAACAGCTATACCAATTTACAAATTCAACTAATTCATATTTACATAACTCTGTTAAGACTAGGATGTAAAAATTAATTTTAGTATTATGTTTTTAATGTAATTTGAAATTCTGTGAATATATAGGCTTGTATTTTATACCAATTAGCACAAGTATGCTAAACAGTTTATCTTGATAATTATCATAAAACACAAAAGCTATCTACGATCCTTGTATTAATATCTGTTCTCAATGTCATTGGCCAAATCCAAATTGGTATTTATACAAAAAAGAAAATGATCCAAAGGTTAAGGAAAGATTACTGCTATAATTATCAAAGTACGAGAAGATGGACAACTTCCTTTTCATGTTGTAAATATATGCATCGAAGCAATACCTGGGCTTCAGACTGGTTAAAAAGATATGATAAAGAAGGCTTGGAAGGACTAAGAAATAGAACAAAAAGCGTGTGGTAGACCATCCGAGATATCAAAAGATGTCGTGTATCAGATTAAGATAGAACTTAAAGAAAGCAACAATCAAGGTTGGACCACAAAACAAGTGGAAGAATTAATCATAAAGAAAAGCGGTATAAAATATAAAATATCACTATACTCACATATACCGTCTTATTCTTCGAAAATGGAGATTTAAGCAGAAAGTACCAAGAAATGTACATGTTAATAGTGTATCCTTGGAAGAAAAAGAGGCTTTCAAAAAAAGGTCACCCAAATATTTATGGATGTGCAGCAGCAACAGCAGCAGGAAGATGGATTTGCCGTAGTATCGCTGGATAAATCATTTTTCTATTATGATTCTCTTGTAAGGCGTGTTTGGATTGATAAGAATAAAAGACCTGTAGTTAGAGTAACAGGTTCACACAAACATTTATGTATTTTTGGTGCCATATGTCTTGGTGGTAAACAACTATTCAGTCAGTATGACAAATTCAACGGCGATACATTCCTTCATTATCTAAAGAAAATACATGTTAAATTTCCAAAATGCTATTTGTTTATGGACAAGGCATCACCTCATTATAAATCAAAGAAGGTAAAAAAGTATTTTGAAGAAAACAAGGATACTCTAATCCCTGTATATCTTCCAAATACCGCATCACCAGAGAGTTTATGGTAATTGAGGAGATATGGAATATAGCCAAGCAAGATCTACTTGTTCTACAATATTATCAATCATTTGCAGATTTAAAGAACAAGATATCACCGTATTTTAGAACAAAAAGATTTAATCTTGATGTGAGGAACTATTTGTTACGAAATACAATTTAGAGAACATATGCTAATTGGTATAGATCTACAAAAGGTTTCTAATGCGATTCTATTCATTTATGAAAAGATGGAGATTTATTATTTAAAAAACAATTTGATTAAAAATTAATTTTAGTATACTTTTTTTTATTTTATTTTTATTCATCGTCTTCATCCTGAGGAGTATTTTGTACTATGTCTGATTCTACATTCATCATTTGTGCGTTTTCTAAATCAAATTTATAAATTTCATTAATGTCAAGTTGATATTTAGTTTTTAATAATTCTACTAATTGTTCACTTAATCCTGCTTTTGATATTTTTATATTGTATTCATATACAAAACCTTTCATAAAGTCTTTTATATTCGAGTTGTCCGATACTTCTATTTCTTCTATTATAGTCCGGCCATCTGGAAGTGTTTCATATAATTGAATATCTGCTTTTTTTTTCTCTTCATTAATATCTAAAAAATAACCGGTTCTATTGATTACATCGTATTCTTTAAAATTTGCAAATTTAATTTCATTTTCTGCCCACTCTGGAAGACCATTTTCTTCAGATTTTGATTTTGATTTTGATTTTGCTGCCGCAGCTTTTCTTACCATTTGATATACTTGAATTATTTTATCACTTTTTATTAAAACCTTCTTTATGATATTGTTTTATTAATTATAAGAAAGCATTATCTATTGGCATATTTTATTTATATTGATTTTGGCTTTGGATACCGTTATTAATGGTGATTATTTATATCAATTAATTAATGCACAGAATACGAAGAATTTACTTATTATAGATACAAGACCATTTTCTGATTATAGTAAGGGGCATATCCAAGGCGCAATTAATGTGGATTTGATGAATTTTCATTGGCATGATACATCAAAAGATGGAATTATTCAATTTAATAAACAGACTAGAATATTGCTAAATTATTTGGGGCTTGATTCACAAAAGTTTGTAGTATTTTATGATGATATTTCAGGATCTTCTGCATCGAGAGGAATTTGGTTATTACATTATTTTTCTCATAAAAATGTATATTTATTGGATGGGGGATTTAAAAATTGGTTAAAGTCGCATTATCCTGTTGAACTAAAAACTAATCCATTTGTACACTCTGAAAGTGAATTTGCTATTGATGATAAAGTATTAGCTGATTCAGAATATATTAAAAAAAGAATTGAAAAAAATATTGCTGATGATGATGTAGTTATTATTGATTGCAGAACTGATCTGGAATATAATGGATCAGTTGTTAGGGCATCCAGAAGAGGGCACATTCCTCAAGCTATAAACATCAATTGGCTTGATAATCTTGAAAATGAAAAATTTAAAGAATTTGAAAAACTTGCTCAATTGTATTCTTTTATTCCAAAGGACAAAGAAATCATTACGTATTGTCAAGGTGGTTACAGGGCTGCAAATACATACCTTGTTTTGAAAAAACTTGGTTATTTTAATGTAAAGATGTATTTGGGTTCATGGGGCGAATGGGGTAATATTCCTACACTTCCAATAGAGTGATTAGTTATTCTTGCTGACATCTTTCTTTATGTCCTAGGTAAAATAAGATAATTCTCCACCTATTCCTTGTGTAAAGGTTAAAGAATTATTTCTGTGTAAAAATATTATAATCAATTCGACAAATGAAAATCTTGTAGGATTTTTAGTATTGTGTGTAGATGTATATGTATATTGGCTAGGTCATTAAGTCAAAGTAAACCTGTTATGTATGAACGTGATGCTATAACATAACCATATTTAACTGCGAGGCTTACATAATCTCCATAAAGAGTCATTTTATTTAGATCTTTTAGCAAATATTCTTTTTGAAATAAGCCGAGAGATATTGTATAATTTCATTATCAAAACTCTACAAATTATCCATCCATACAGTACATTGAATTTTAATTTTGATAAGATATAATAGGGGATGTAGTATATTTTTTTAGAATTTTTTTAATATTCTAATTTCGTTTTATGGTGATATGAAATATCAAGAATATGTATGTGTATAAGTGAATGATTTCAAAAAAAGGATGTTTTTGGTTTTGGATACCTATATTGTGCAGCTTATGTTAGGATGGATTCCATTTGCTATCAAGCAATTTATTATATTAGTTGCAACTGCATCGGTAACACCAACCACTGGCATTGTTATAGCTGCCCTTAAATCAGCTGCAGTTTGAAGTTGTGCTGCAGTGCATAGTTGGGCATCGGTACCAGCAACAGGAACACCCAATACAAACTTGAGGTTCCCTAATTGAGTTGGATTAAGGAATTGGGCAAAACAATGTATCACAACTAGCATTTACAGTTCTTGTGGTATTTGTTACTGGTGTTGTTGCTGCTGGGTTATTATTAATATCAACGTGAGTATGTCGATTATTATTGTCTTTATTGATACAGTCTGTTGCTACACCGAAACATCCAAGGAGACTATCTGCACCAATACTTCCTTTGTCAGACCTATCGGACCCTCCCATACCGGGTACCATTTTCATAAAATCCATTCCGTCTCTCTGTGCATATGATTTCATTGTAGGTAGCGAACTCATGGCAGCCATCAATAGTGTTGCCATTGCAGATATTACCATCATTTGTTTTATCGATTTTTTTGCGATACCTTTATTTACTTTAAACATATCGGATACTATAATCAAATTAAAGTATATTTAAGATAGGTATGACAAATTCATTAAACTTTTATTTACTTTAAACATATCGAATACTATAATCAAATTAAAGTATATTTAATATGCGTATGACAAATTCCTAAAATTTTTATAAAATGATTTGATGGTATAGACTAGTATAATATAATATACAATTTTGTCATTCATCTTCTTTTATACTCTTAAAGGGGGAATATTGATAGGATGTTTAGAACAGGTATGATATGTCAAAATTATGGAAATATTTGATAATGATGTTATCAAATTAGCAATAGAGTTTAAACGTTGTTTATCTATCTGTTTTGTTTAAAAATATTCTAGTAGTTGATGAATGAAAGGAAAAGATTGAAAACAGGGCATATTCTAAGGATAAATTGATGGTCATATTTAAAAGAATTATTGCCAAAAGAAAAGTGCTGAACGGATTACAAATTCCTTAGGTTTTATAAAATGATTTGATGGTATAGACTAGTATAATATAATATACAATATTGTCATTCATCTTCTTTTATACTCTTAAAGGGGAGATTTGATAGGCCGTTTAAAAAAGGATAAGGATACATATTTGTTATGTGGTATTTTATAAATTGTCTTTTATTATTTCATCAATTATTATTTGTAAATTTTTTGAAAAAGGATGATTGGGGTTATTTACTACCGTAAGAAACTCTCTAGGGCTAAATTGAATGTCACAATAACAAGGTAAAGGTGTAAGGTATTTTACCCCCGTAACTTCTAATCCTTCTAGAGCTGTTTTTGGATTTTGCATTTTTATTATATGGTTATCTGTTAGTACAGGCATGTTCATGAGTGGTATTTATTTTCTCATCTGTATTGTTAATTAAAGTCATAGGTATACAGTATCCTGATATCCTGTTGAGTAAAATATATGAAATAGCTCCGAATTTTACGAATGTAGTATATATTTCATATAATAATTTTTTTGTTCCTTCTATGTCCAAGTCATCCATTTTCATAGTTAGTATCAACTTATCGGCTATAGATAGAGCATTTATAGACCAGTGTCTAATTCCGGGACTGGTATCTATTATTATATAGTCTATATCCATCTTTGTTATTATCTGTTCTCTTAAGAATACCAATTTCCTGAATTGTTTTTTCCAGTAGTCTGGTCCATTGCTAATTTCAAATTTAAATATTGCATCTTTGTTTGGATTTGAAAATCCTGCATAAAATTTACCTAGTGGTAGCAGCTTTTTATTATTTACCGATTCTGCCACATCTATTATTGTTTCATCAAGATCCGCATTGTTATCTAAAAAGTCATTTATGTATTTTTTTGGGTTTATTTTAAAATAATTGTGTAAACTAGGAGCATAAATGTCCAGATCTAAAAGGGCAACTTTTTTGCCTGCTTTCACAAGTATTGCAGCAATATTTGCTGCAATAGTGGTTTTACCTGTACCCCCTTTGTACGAGTGTAATGCAATACAATGAGTCATTCCCTTACTGATTGTCCTTCTTTAGAATTCAATATTAAATCTTTTGAAATTTTATACTTTTGTACCTCTGTCTTTATGGATACCTTTTTATTATTATCCGATGTGAATTATTTGCTTATCCTAACGATGATATGTACATCTTTTTCCGAATCGATTTTTCCTATTAAAATATCTTGATGTTTTTCAATTGCTTCCTACAATTATATAATTTTAGAAAAAAAATTATTTATTGGATGCATCAATTTATTCATGATAATGTCATCAAAATCGTTAGTATTAGGATCCAGTGTAAAAATTAAAAGGTATTCTAATCTGTTGTTTTGATCAGTTATTGGTATTGTTACTCTTAAAATCTTTTCATATAACGAACAAGTATAATATAATTTTCCTAAAATATTTTGCCATCGTAATCTTGTATATTGTCTTGTAGATGCGGTTATGGCATATTGTTCTGTTTCTTCATCATTTAATAATGGCAATATTCCTTTTCTTTCTGCCTTTGTTATTATTTTTCCATGTTTGTCTGCTATTCCGATAAATCTTATTCTGGAATCTGTATCAATAATTTTATCGCAAAGTTTTTTAAATTCAGAAATATTATTTTTCATAATTTATTATTAAAAGTATTTTCTATTTTATAAAATTTTTTTATACCCTATTTCTTTTTGACGATTTTTTTTAGATTTGTATTTTTATATTTATTTCATGTAGAAAATGATTTCTTTTGATAAATTGATGATATTTCTCTATGATGCTCTTCTTATTTATACATCAAAGAAATACAAAGATAATCCATAACTCATACTTTAATGTGCTGCTCTACTCTGCTGTTTCTTGATTTAATATAGAAAATATGATGGTTGAAGCTACAGATTTATCTTATTTATATAAATTCTATGTTGTTTAAAAAACCCATTTATAGATAGATAATAAGGATGTATAAAGGAATATTGCAATTCTAAAATTTTCCATGTGTATTTCATTGAATTTAGGATGACTATTAAAAATTTTATATTTCTTATAGAAATGAAAGTTGAAGTTGAAGTTAAAATGCACTTAATATTTTTAAATCTTTTTTGTATTTCTGTTATGTTGACAAAAATAGGTAGTATTCCGATAGGTTATACTTTTTGCCCTAAAATAATGGGGATTATTAATACAAGTCCTGAATCATTTTATAAGAAATCTGTAAAATTGAATTCTGATGAAATTCAAAATGCTGTTTTGGATATGCAATGTTCTGGTGCTGATTTGATTGATATTGGAGGCATGTCTACTGCTCCTTATTTGGAAACGGTTATTCCAATTGAATTAGAGATTGAAAGATTACAATATGCAGTATCTATAATTCGCCAGATCAGTGATATACCTATTTCGATAGATACTGTCAGAGCAGATGTATTAAAAGCCTTATTAAAATATGAAATAAATGCAATAAATGATGTTAGCGGATTAAAATATGATAAACAAATGCCTATTGTTGTTTCTGAATCTGAAATTCCAGTCATTATCGGTGCCTATAGAATCCCTTCTGATTTTTCTAATTTGTCAACTGGTGATATTTGTGATACTATTAGTTTATTGAAAGAAAGTATCGACATTGCTAATAACTCAAAGATCGATAATGACAAAATAATAATTGATCCATCCATTGGATTTTTTAGAAAAGAGAGTAATAGCCCCTTTTTTTCAAAGATATCGGGGTTGGATTGGTATGTCCGGGATATTGATGTACTTTTGAATATAGCATTAATGAAATCCCTTAATAAACCTGTTTGTATTTCGGTTTCTAGAAAGTCGTTTATGGACCCTTTATTGGATTTATCTGTAGAAGAAAGACTAGTACCATCATTAATCACAGAAATTCATTGCATACTAAAAGGGGTCTCTTTAATACGAACTCATAATGTAAAAGAAACTTGTCTTGCAGTAAATATGATTAGATTACTGCATTAATAGTTGTGTCTTTTGTGTAACAATTATAACTATATAATGGATAATATTTTGTGATTTGATGTGAATAAAATTCGTGAAATTAATCGTATAATTCCTGGAATAACTATGTCGGTAATTGAAGAGTTTGAACCTGGAAAAAATACTTTTGTGGTTGATGGGGAAGTAAAATCGTCTGTTATAGGTAAACCTGTTATAAATATGGCTGACAGAGTATTGAATGTCGAACAAAAAAATTCTCCATCGATCCCAAAAATTGGTGATATTGTTGTTGGTTATATTGATATGTTATTTGGAAATATGATATCGGTAAGAGTTGTTTATATCAATGATAAGTATTCTCATTCTGGATTTTCTGCAATTGCATCTACTCGTATCTCTAATATGGGTAATACTTACAATTCAGGATGGCGTGAGAGAAATTATAAGGGAAAGCTTATTTTTAAAGTAGGTGATATTATACGTGGAAAAGTCTTTAGCCTGTTGAACTCCTCAATTCACATAACACTCGATGAGAAAGATTTGGGTTTGGTTTATACAATTTGTTTTTCTTGTGGAAATGATGATTTGATTAAAAATCCTGGTGGACTGAAATGTTCCTTATGTGGAAACTTTGAGGAAAGAAAAATTTCAAATGATTATGGTAAAGAATCTTTTACATCACTTTATGATAAGCAGTATTTCATAAAATGATGGATATTTTAAAAATAGGATTTCAAGGAGAATCAGGATCTTATAGTGAAATTGCTGCACTTTCATTTTTTTCTAATTTTAAATCTCGTTTTATTCCATTCAGATCTTTTCAGGACTTGTTTGATAATGTTGATAATTCATATATAGATGCTGCTATAGTTCCTATTGAAAATTCTATAGAAGGCAGTGTAAATGAAGCCTATGATTTACTGGTGGAAAAACATCTTTTTGTAACTGGCGAAATTTATCAAAGAATAAGACATTGTTTAATTGTTAACAAACAGCCTAATGAACTCAAAACTGTTTTTTCTCATCCCCAGGCATTAGCTCAATGTAGAAATTATATTAGAAAAAAATCTTTGGAACCTGTTCCATTATACGATACTGCTGGTTCAGTAAAATTTATAAAAGAACATGCTATGCTTGATGCATCGGCTATAGCTAGTAAAAGATCTGCTGAAATTTATGATATGAAAATAATTGAAGAAGGTATTGAAGATAAAAATAATAATTTTACAAGATTTTTAATAATATCAAAGATACCTAATACCAATCAAACTAATACTGATAAAACTTCTATTATTTTTTCTATTTCTCATACACCTGGTTCTTTATTCTTGATTTTGAAGGAATTTGCAGCAAAAAATATCAATTTAACAAAAATTGAATCAAGACCAACTAAAGATATTCCATGGGAATATTATTTTTTTGTTGACTTTGAAGGTAATCCGAATGAGGATGGAGTAAGATCTTCTCTTTTAAATATTAAAAATGAATCTATTTTTTTTAAAATACTTGGTTCTTATAAAAAAGCAGAGATTATTTAGTTTAATCCATCTTTCTCATTCTCATTCCAAGTCCAATTATTATTATTCCTGTTATTATTAACATCATTTGGCCACTAAAAGCAATAGGACTGGCCTTGGAAAAAGCTCCCAATTTTAAATTAAGAACTGTTTTTCCTGTATTGGATATTTGAATTTTATATTTACCATCTTTAACTGATTTTATTGTGTCATTAAATATTTTGTTATCTTGCGTTTTGTTTAAAATTACTGCATTGTTAGGATCCTTTATTATTACTAATGCATTGGATTTATTGAAAAAAATGTTTGCAATATTGCCAATATTCATATCTGGTGTAAAAATCCCTGTTTGATTGGGTTTAATTATTTCAGAAATTTGTACAAATCTTGGGATATTGGAATCTACTATTGAGGCAATACCTATTCCTATAAATATACTGCCTGCAACAAAAAATATTACCAAGGAAGCCTTTTTTGAAATACTAACCATTATTTGCCTTTTGTATATTTTTTAATTATAATAATCTTTACAAAAACAGAAGATTTATCTTGTTCATATTATAGTGTCTATTGTTTTAGATTTTTAAGTAATATTATCTTTTAAAAAATGTTGTAGTTTTTCAAAAATAAGAGAGAATAGTACATTGTATTATATTCACTTTTTTATCTTTTATTTATATAATTTTCAATCGCTACAACCAATGTTGAACTTTAAAAAATTCTTCTATTGGTTCTTTTTTTAATAGTTTGATTAATGCTACTGATTGTGGAGTCGATAATACGGGTTTTGAAAAATAATTATCCGTTCCTAACCTTGGACATGCTACTTGGATGAATGCATCTATTTCTTTAAAATTTTGTAATTTTTCATTTGAAATTTCGGTAAAAGCTATCAACTGTGTTTCTATTTTTAATTTTGTCAACTCCTTTCTAATCTCTAGAGCTTTGATTTTTGCAAATTGTCCTTCTTTCAAACCTATTATTATTCCAATTTTTCGGGCATCTAGGGCTTTATATATGGATAATATTGATTTCTTTTTAACTACTTCTGCTTCTTCATTGATAGATAAAAATTCTTCAAAATAAGGATCAAGCATGTACGTTGGTTTTTCTGTAGATAATGCTACTCCAATAGAGTGAAACCTGCTTTGTCCAAGAAAAATAAAAGCTTCGATTTTATTTGAAATATTGTGCACAGGATAGAATTCACATCCAAATATCTGTGCATCATTTAGTTGTCCTTTGCCTTTTCCAATGACTACCGAAAACCCCTTTTCTTCAAATATTTCTTTTACCTTGGATATCTGATGAATATGTTGACTATCTGTAACCAGTGAAATGCTTTTAAATTTTGATTTTAATGTGTCAGCACATTTAGAAGCAACTTCATCAAAACTTATATCATCAAAAGCATTTATCATGAATACTTTATTACCAAAATTATCCAAAGACTATTGTGTGCCCTATGTTAAATAATATATCTACATTTAACATCTCTGCGGCTTGCAGGTTTAAATCACAAGATCCCCAGCTTCTCTCTCCGATTATATATGATATAATACCATATTTTTTTTCAATTTTATCAGATACCATTTGAATTTTTGGAAGTAATGGTTCAGGTCCATTTAAAGCAACGGATGAAGGTTTATTGGATTCAATTATTTGAAATATTTTATTATCATCAATTCGGATCATTTTTTAACTTTTTTCATATTGTTGTAATATCTATCGATTAATATTTTTTTATATATGATTTACCAAAGTAGCTGATTTATTGATATATGTATAGATTATATTTCTGTCTAAAAATAAATAACCTCCTCATTTTAAAAAGAAAGAATCAGACAACAATTGTATATTGAAAATTTAGATTGTATCAAAACCTACTAAACAATGATTCTGACAGATGATAAACCTCTATTAGACTAAACTGGTTATTTACAAATAATTTATATCAAATGTATACTCAATACCCAAGAACTGTTGCTTTTTAGGTGAAGCAAAAATAATCTATAATATCTATAATATTACCTAAATTACCTTTTTTATTTTATTAATAATAATTAAATTACTTTTAATATATTTTCTACCTATTGGTTTGATAAACAAGATAAAATCATATGAAGACATTAAAACAAAAGTAGTCAATTGCAAATTATGTAAATTGTGTTAACTAGAAATAATGCAGTTCCAGGCCATGGAAATCTTGATACAAAAATATTATTTGTGGGCGAAGCTCCAGGTAAAAACGAAGATAAAATGGGCTTACCTTTTATTGGTTTTGCCGGAAAAATATTGGAAGAAGCTTTGGAAAAAGCAGGATTTGAAAGAAATGATGTCTATATTACTAATGTTGTAAAATGTCGGCCACCAAATAATCGAGTTCCAGAAAAAGATGAAATTGATACATGTTTGCAATATTTAAAAAAAGAAATACAAATAATTTCACCAAATATTGTTTGTATATTAGGAGCAACTGCTTTACAATCTATTTTAAATTTAAAAAGTTTAACAATATATCATGGAAAAATAATCATATCCGATAAAATCAAATATTTTATTACATACCATCCTGCAGCAACTATCTATAATAATGAACTTCGAGAAATATTTTTTAAGGAAATAAGTTGTGCGGTCAATATGGCAAAAAAATAATTGTTATTTTAATGGTTTAAATCATTATTACATTTCTTTTTTATTAGAGGATATCGTATTTGTTAAAAAAATATATGAAATTGCTTAAAAAAGCAATCGATTATCGTATATGGACTTTTAAGAATCTAATTTCAGCATAAAAATTGAGATAGTAATTAATTTGTATAGTTGATGGTGTGGCCCCATAATGCAATAACTATTGTTATTTCTTATTATTGGGGTTTCCAGTCAACTTCTAAATAATTCTCTGCGTTCTTTTTATTAAATGTTGTCTAATTGATATATCAAAATTTGATAAATAAAATCAATTATTTATTATAAGATCTGAGTAAAAAAGCTCTTAACTTGAAAAAATTTTATTTTAAAAACAAAGTTATAATAATTTGATAAATTATTTACTGGTTGTTATTCAAATTCAAGTTCAAGTTAACAGATAATTATAGCATAGGTGATTTAATAAAATCTGTCAAGTTAAAATCTGATAAATTGTTAAGTTTACAGTTCTACGACATGAAAATCTTGTAGTATCTTCTAGTTTGTATGTTGGCTAGGTTCAAGTTTTACATGCTCCATACGAGAGCGAAGTTCTGACCAAATCACATCTTATCAAGCGGCTGCTGTCAAAGTACCTCATCAAGAGGGTGGATGGATATGAATGCCGTTGCCTGTAAAGCCACCTTAAAAAAAAGGAAATGAAAAATTATGAATCATCTTGGAATAGATGTAGTAGGAAAGAGAAAATAGGTAGTAGAGCAGCGCTTAAAGATGACAAAGGAACGATATTTGATGAATTCTTCTTTGGTAATGATAAAAATGGGATATGCAATCTACTCTCAAGAATACAGTCACACGGAAAATTTTAATGTTCCACTAAAGAGCAGTCTTAGAATCTACAGGAAATATGTGGATGAGAATTCATGATACATGAGAAGAAAATGAAATATATACGAAACTTGCCAATCCATACAAGACAAGGATAATAGCAACAGAAGCCAAGAAGATAAAATCAGATAAACTTCTGAATGCTATAGAATATTATCTGATCTATTACTATTGCTAACAGATTTGATATACGAATCATATGTACCTAATAAAGAAGATAGAGACAGAAGGAGTTTTGTTAGACACACAGAATAACTCTATCCAGAACCAAAACAAAACTGGTAAAGTACATTCAATCTGCCTTGTTACATGATTCTTAAAATCTCTGAATTTACAATCTATTTTGTCTAAATGGAGATTATTTTGTTATACATTGATGCTTTTAGCATCATTTCCTGTATCATGTTCTTTAATCTAACAGAATATACATATTCTCCAAACATTCTCTTTATAGATGAGAATACCGTTTCTACAATACATCTTTGTCCATCACTAACGCTATCCTTACACTTTTGCAAATCATTTTTCTGGGATATGACTGATAGGTTTCTTAGAATATTCCTTTTTCATTTAATTTAATTCTTTCTTACTTTGATGTTGGGCAGGATTCCATTGTACGCCATACATCTAAAAATATTATTACCTTCATAGGCACCATCATCAGCAAATAATAGTTTGCCTATTATTTTATTTGATTTTACAATATCATTAACCAAATCTAGTAACACCTTACTGTCATGAACATGCTCATCGGTTACCTTTATCGAAAGAATTTTCTTGGTATTTATATCTAACTGCTATGTGGATTTTCAAAAATCCTTTCTTTTTCACATTCCATTTCTTTCTCATCCACCTGCCTCTGTTGGTAACCTTGATACCGGTACTATCTATTGCAATTGTGATATACTCATCTTCAAATTCCTTGTTTTTGTGATCCATATCTTTTATCTTGATATTCAAACCTGTTTATCCTTCGCTGCTTATTGTACTGTAATCTGGGATGGAAGGTACTTTTCCTTTAGCATGGTCTTGTGCAATATTCGGTTGTCTAAATGGAATAAATTACTTTCATACCAGTGAAATGTATTGGGATAATGAAATGGTTCCTAATCCAACCATATCTTTGTTCATCTTTTTCAATTCAGTTTCCCAGTTGTTTATGACATCAAAGCCTATCAGTATTTCACCGCGTCTGACTAGGGATTGGTTGTAGACGGACCATTTCACATGTTTTCTTAAAATATGTTAGCTAAATGTATTTGGAAAAAAGGAATCATGCAACAAAGCAAAATGTATGCTATGTTTTCCTGTAAAATAATTGTGTTTGTTTAGCTACCATAACATCTTTAGCTTGCCACTCTTAACTATGACAAGCAATTAGCAAGCGGACAAATATCCATAATAAAAATTATGGTAGAGCGATCACAAATATTTTACAAGAGAATGTACCTTTGTGTTTACACAGCTGTTAACAGGGCTATAAAATGATTTTGCTATATTATTTTAACGTAAGATGATTTATATCATGTTTCTAAAGAAATTTATAAAATACGAATTATGAAAAATTTTAGAAACATCAAAATAAATTTATAATTGTCTCCTATAATTGGAGACTTTCTATATATATAACATTGGTTAGAATCATAAGAATGAAAAAAGATATGGAGGTTTTACAGCCTACCTCTATTGTTTAATACCTAGAATCTATGTGTAATAGATCTTTTGCATAATTCTACAAGTACCAATATTTTATAGATTATCAATGATCTTTTATAATATTTGCATTTTAATTTGTTGATTACAATTAAGATATGTCAACTTTTTAGAAGTTTTTATGGGTGTTAATTATGCAAGATCTAATTATAATCTGTGAATTTATACTTAGATCTTATGATGTAATATCATTATTAAATGTATTTGTATTCAATGAGGCTCTGTTAACAGTTCTGTAAAAAATATGTTATGTGTTCTTGTAAAGTAATTGTGTTTGTTTAGATCCCATAATGAACTTGGCTTGCTACTCAACTATGACAAGCAATCAACAAGTGGACAAATATCCATAATAAAATCATGGCAGAACGATCACAAATATTTTACAAGAGAATGCACCTTGATGTTTACAAAACTGTAACTTAAGTAATTTTTTAATTGAAATATTATATGATGTATAAAAGATAACTTGCAAATTTTTTGTAATACATATTTTTGTGCTTAAAATATTATGATTTATAATAATTTAGTTAAAGCAAATATCCTGATTAAATTAAATAATATTTTAGAAAATCCTTAAGTTAACAGAGCCTTCAATGAATGCTGATTGTATTAAATATTAATGTAAAAGTGAATTCTTAAATTCAAATTTATATAAAGATCAGTTAATTTGTAAATAATAATGAATATTTGATTCATTATTATATTTTTTTAAAAAAACAAGGTTTATATTAATATTTTCCAAAAATGTAATAGAACGTGTCCAAGATAAAAGGCGGCGTCGGTAATGAAGTTGGCTTGTGCCATAATGTGATTTACTGACCTCCAGATGCGCTCATTACATTATTAATTTAAAATATAATAAAGTAATATAATGGAGATTCAACCAACATATCGGTGCTGACCCGATCGATTGAATCCAACATGGGAAGTGATCAGATAGACGCATAAAAAGTACAAGTAAAAAAATATATTTCAATACGTGAAATATATTTATATAAATATACTGAACTAGAGAAAAAGAAACCTAATTGAAATGGTATACATACTTAAAACTAAATATAGATGCATAAAAAATACTAATGATTATTCTTTTTTATAAAAGATAAATATTCAAACTTAATTAAATAGTTAGATCTAATGATATTATCTCCCTATTACTACTTTTTGTAAATATGTAGGGATAAGAGCTACTATAATTTGAAATTTGTAATTTATATAACTATTAGTTTATTTCTTATTTATATTATCTTATATTATCAAACAATTCTTTTGTTTAATAGACGTAATATTCTTCTTCTTTAATATCAATATTCACTATATTATAAAATCAAAAAGTTTTTCTTTTCAATCGTCACTCTCTCTCTTTTTCCCTCTCTACCTATCTTCTTCTCTCTCTCTCCAAAAAAAGAGAGAGTGAGAGAATAGGTAGGGAGAGCGTTAGGGAGAAAAAAATCTCAATAAACGTTCTTTTGTATCACAATTCAAAAGAATCGTAAATAAACATATAGCAAAAAAAATCAACCAACAATATTTTACTTTACTTTAATAATAATATGGATATGGTAATTCAAATAAAAAAAGGATTATCTATCTATCTCTATTATTCTAGTACTAGTATTATTATTATTTTTTTGACTCCGGTTGATCCTGCCGGACCCGACTGCTATCAGAGTGGGACTAAGCCATGCGAGTCAACATAGCAATATGTGGCATACGGCTCAGTAACACGTAGTCAACATGCCCAGGGGACGTGGATAACCTCGGGAAACTGAGGATAAACCGCGATAAGTCACTACTTCTGGAATGGGTAATGACTCAAATCTACATGGCCCCTGGATTGGACTGCGGCCGATCAGGCTGTTGGTGAGGTAATGGCCCACCAAACCTGTAACCGGTACGGGCTCTGAGAGGAGGAGCCCGGAGATGGGCACTGAGACAAGGGCCCAGGCCCTATGGGGCGCAGCAGGCGCGAAACCTCTGCAATAGGCGAAAGCCTGACAGGGTTACTCTGAGTGATTTCCGTTAAGGAGATCTTTTGGCACCTCTAAAAATGGTGCAGAATAAGGGGTGGGCAAGTCTGGTGTCAGCCGCCGCGGTAATACCAGCACCCCGAGTGGTCGGGACGTTTATTGGGCCTAAAGCATCCGTAGCCGGTTCTACAAGTCTTCCGTTAAATCCACCTGCTTAACAGATGGGCTGCGGAAGATACTATAGAGCTAGGAGGCGGGAGAGGCAAGCGGTACTGGATGGGTAGGGGTAAAATCCGTTGATCCATTGAAGACCACCAGTGGCGAAGGCGGCTTGCCAGAACGCGCTCGACGGTGAGGGATGAAAGCTGGGGGAGCAAACCGGATTAGATACCCGGGTAGTCCCAGCTGTAAACGATGCAGACTCGGTGATGAATTGGCTTTATGCCAATTCAGTGCCGCAGGGAAGCCGTTAAGTTTGCCGCCTGGGGAGTACGGTCGCAAGACTGAAACTTAAAGGAATTGGCGGGGGAGCACCACAAGGGGTGAAGCCTGCGGTTCAATTGGAGTCAACGCCGGAAATCTTACCGGGGGCGACAGCAGAATGAAGGTCAGACTGAAGACTTTACCAGACAAGCTGAGAGGAGGTGCATGGCCGTCGCCAGCTCGTGCCGTGAGGTGTCCTGTTAAGTCAGGTAACGAGCGAGACCCCTGCCTCTAGTTGCTACCATTATTCTCAGGAGTAGTGGAGCTAATTAGAGGGACTGCCGTCGCTGAGACGGAGGAAGGAGGGGGCTACGGCAGGTCAGTATGCCCCGAAACCCTCGGGCCACACGCGGGCTGCAATGGTAAGGACAATGAGTTTCGATTCCGAAAGGAGGAGGCAATCTCTAAACCTTACCACAGTTATGATTGAGGGCTGAAACTCGCCCTCATGAATATGGAATCCCTAGTAACCGCGTGTCACTATCGCGCGGTGAATACGTCCCTGCTCCTTGCACACACCGCCCGTCGCTTCATCGAAGTTGGTTCTTGGCGAGGTGATGCCTAATTGGTACTATCGAACCTGGGGTCAGCAACGAGGGAGAAGTCGTAACAAGGTGGCCGTAGGGGAACCTGCGGCCGGATCACCTCCTTAGTTATCATACCTTGCTACACAAATACATACAAATACAAGTCGATAAGAAAATACAATTGATTTTATAATAAAAAATATTGATATTGATACTGATTTATTATGTTGTTATTGGATTATATGAATTTTTGATAAAATATATCAATATATATATAAATAAACAAAGTAGTTGATAAATTATCAAAATAAACGATTATTGTATCTTTTATATCGACGATATAGAAAGTAATGATAATGATATTTGAATATATGAGTATTTGAAAGTTAATTGAATATGAATGAATGAATGGAAAAGATAATACTTGTTATTAGTATTTGTGTAAATTCTATATTAATTTAGTCTTATGTAAATATATTTTATTCCATTCAATGAATTGCAGAATTGAAAAGTTGCAATTTGATAATGATACATTGGTTAATGTTAGTGAGGCTTGCATGCTTGCTTGTTTATGTGTCTATCTGATTGCTTTGAAAGTCAGCAAGACGGATGCAATTCTTTGTCGGAAAACAACTGAGGAGTTGAAAGACAAAGGATGAAGATGGCGTAGTAAACAGTTTACAATGATCGTCGTGTATAGGATCAAACCATCATTATGATAAATATTTATGATATTGATCATAAATATAAAAAATATCTATAAAATCACTAATAACATCATCTAAATTCATATACAAATAACTAACTTGATAAAACAAAATTAGCAACGACATTAACATTATTATAATGCAAGCAGAAAAAATAAAAGGCATATAATAAGAAAAAAAAAAATAGAAATTCGCGTAATAACAGAATAATAATCTTGTTTTTATTTAATAATTATTAGTCCGTATTTCTTACCGCAGATTATTGTTGATTCTAGAGTTATAATTGTAAATATGTGAGTATGTGTAATAATTGTAAGTTAGATGTTGGTTATAGTTGTAGGCAGTATCAGAAAAAAACAGTAATAGTATTTGTCATACGTATAAAATCATGCGAGATATGTGTTATTATTATCACTAGTATTGTGGAACTATCTATTAAAAGACTAG
>CAWISD010000066.1:0-12076 GCA_963838615.1 uncultured Nitrososphaeraceae archaeon | reverse complement strand
TCGTTTGCAAGTAATTATGCAAGAGATCTATTATAGAATCGTGCTTCTAATGGCCTCCTCTACTATTTACGACCATCTGACGTCCATGTGTTTGATCTTAATGGTTGACGATTATTAATTGTAATTGTGATTACAAGATTAGATCTCTTGCATGATTAGCACTATTAAAAATTTCCAAGAATGGAACATATCTTTATCGTAATTAGCAAATTAAAATGTGAATATTTACAATTAATCTTTGATAATCTATAAAATTTTGGTAGCTATCTAATTAGCGAGATCTAATGATCAGGATTAGAATATGATAAAGTTAATTTGAAATAATATTTATGGTCGTTGTTCATATAAGACAATTGCCAACAAAATAACAATTCTAAAACAGTGTTGGAAAGTACACTTAAAGAATACAATATGTCATAAAATTAAATCAATAGTTCAAGATCTTCTCTTATATTCATTTTTGATTTATTGAATAATCTTTTATCCATTTTCTTTACTGATTTTTATCTTTGGAATAAATTCCATTTTTGCTATTATATCTTTGTCTATATCTATACCCGGAGCAATTTCTTCTAATACTAATTCCGAGTCACTTAATCTAAAAACTCCTCTTTCTGTAATATACATAATCTCTTGTCCATATCTAGATGCTTGGTGTGCACTAAATGAAATTTTATAAACATTTTCAACAAACTTTGTTATTGGACCTTCTTGTATAATTTTGATTTCATTATCTTTTATAATAATATTACTTTTTCCTCCTCTAAAAGAGCCTGCAAAGTAAATTCTCGGAGACTCCACCTGCTATAACTGGAAATCCGCCTGGACCAAATATTTTATTAGGTAACATTGAAGGATTTACATTTCCTATTTTATCTATTTGTAAAAAACCAAGAGATGCTGCATCAATTATTCCTCCTTCAAAATTAGAAAACATATCAGGAATAGTTGAAAGAGCAAAAGGGCTCAAAGCCAATCCAAAATCATTTCCTGAAAGAGCCATGCCACCCCATTGACCGGATTCAAGAATAGATATTATAAAATCTGTTAATATTTTCTTCAGCCAAAATTGAAGAAATTATAGCAGGAATTCCTATTCCTAGATTAACCAATACGGGAGATTGTTTATCTTTAAACAATTTAATAAATTCCAATACTACTCTTCTGAGCTATCACTTTTTCATGATCCTTAACTATATGCAATTGGAATAGATCTTAATAAATTATCGTTTATAGGTGACATTATTCTGTAAGATAATCTTAGGATCATATTCAATAGTTCCAGTTTGCCAATGATATTCTCTTGGCGCAACTACAACATAATCTACAAGTGGAAAAGGTACATCAACATCTCTTGGATTTATTGTTCCAGACTTTGTTATCCATCGTATTTGTGAAATTACTTTACCTTGATTTGGTCTTGCTTTTGTAGCTTGAGCAATACTAAGAACGGTTCCTCTTATACCTTCATCTTGCAATGATAAATTACCATTTCATCAGATATTGATGCTCTAATCAAGGCAAAATTTGGTTTTGGTGCACTGATATAAAAGATAATCTTCTCCATCAATTTTAATTACATCGACTTTACATGTTTGATTTCTTTTGCCACTTTCATTTAATGCTGCATCATCTTTTCTCGGATCTAAAAAGTATCTACACCTATCTTTGTTAAAAGACCTGGTCTACCTGAGGCTATTTCTCTAAACCAGTATGCAGTAATTCCTATAGGCCATCCATAACATTCTATTCTATTATCAATAACAAGTTTTTGAAACCATGGTGAAAAGCCTAAAAAAGGCATCAAAGATCCTTTAAGAAAATCCTGATTGGGTTCTTTATATAATTTTTCAGATACTTTATCTAATGCTCTACCAGGTATTGCAGGTAAAGCATCTGAGATTATAAATATATTTTTTGGATGACCTTGTTCTTCATACTTTTTATATAATTCATTAATCAAATATTCAGGAGTTGTAGCCATATTGAATCCGGAAATTGCAACTATATCATTATCCTTGATTCAATCCAAAATCTAGGTATCAACAATCTTTGATATCATTTAGGGAATACACCATTTCGATATCATTCATAAATTTATTATCGATTTTTTTTGCATCAAACAGTTACAATCAATCACTTGTTATTTCCACTAGATTTCTTGCATAATTACTTGCAAAGAGATTTATGACAAATAGTTCCCCATCAACTTGTGCTTTGGTTGCTTTTATACTAAAGGATATCCAAAAAGGCGCTGTTAACTTAAGACATTATTTCTTATTATGTTGGTCGATGAATAGATTAAACCATTGTTTCTCATGCTTTAGGTCTGCACTTGTTCTTTTTTCTGCATAGGAAAATAGTCATCAAAGTTTTCGACTCTATCCTTTATGTACTGCATTGTTCTTTCAATAATGCTTTTCTCATCCTTGTATACAAAAGAATGAATATGATGATTTAGTTTCAAAGACCTGCAGGCTTGTTGTGGATACCTTTACCACCACCGTCTGTGGAAACAGGATGTTCACCATATTCTTTTATTATATGTGAAATAAATTGTTCGACTACTACAAACATATTTTTCGCTCTTTTGATATGTCAAATGAAAGGATTTCTTTATCTTTTGGTTCGATAATAGCGACCCATAAAACCATATCAATTCAGAGCCTGTTTTTATAGCAATTTCGTAGATGATGATATCACTCGATATTCTTCTTCTTTCTTTATATTTCTGTGGTTTGTACTTTTGAATCCAGTACCAAATTGAAACAAGATGGCTTATTTTAACGAGGTGCAAAAAAGAAAGATAATGCTTTGGCAGTGTTTCTAAATGATAAACCTAAAAATAACAAGGACAATCCATAACCGATAATTTGTGAAAGGTGTCCTGCTGTTTCTAGATCGCATTAAATAAAATAGAGCATTTTCAAGGTGATATGTTTTTCCTTAAGTTAACAGAGTCGTTTCTTTTAATAGTTCTTTTTCTGATGGTTTATATAAAACCTTTTTTAAATCTTGTACTAAATTCGAATATGGACTTTTCAGAATTATATGATAAAAGGAAAGAGCATCTTTTGGGAGGCGGAAAAGAAAAACAACAAGAGCAAAGAAAAAAAGGAAAAGATGACTGCATTTGAAAGAATCAATATATTATTTGATCCAGGAAGCTTTGAAGAAATTGATCCTTTTGTAACTCATGATTGTCATGATTTTGGAATGGAAAATAAAAAGATTCTTGGTGATGGTGTTGTTACTGGTTATGGGACCATAAATGGACGTCTCTTTTATTCTTTTTGTCATGATTTTACTGTTTTTGGAGGATCTCTTGGGTTATATTTTGCAAACAAAATTTGTAAAATAATGGACCATGCTTTAAAACAAGGTGTCCCTATAATCGGCATAAATGATTCTGGAGGAGCAAGAATTCAAGAAGGAGTTGAGAGCCTTGGGAGGATATGCCGAAATTTTTCATAGAAATGTCAAAGCCTCTGGAGTTATTCCTCAAATATCATTAATAATGGGCCCCTGTGCTGGTGGGGCAGTTTATTCACCTGCAATAACCGATTTTATAATCATGACAAAATCTGCATATATGTTTATAACAGGACCTGATGTAGTTAAAGAAGTTACAAATGAAAATGTTTCATCATAGCGATCTTGGAGGTGCAATAATTCATAATGAAAAGAGCGGGGTTGCACACTTTCTTGCAGAAGATGAAATCGACTGTTTTAATATTTTAAGAAGACTTGTCTCATTTTTGCCTTTAAATAACTTGGAAGAACCACCAAAATTATCTTCAACCGATGATCCTAAAAGAAAGGATGAAAGCCTTAATTTGATTCTTCCTGCAGATCCTCATAAACCATATAACATTGAAAGAATAATTAGAACGATTGTAGATGACGGAGATTTATTTGAAGTTCAAAAGTTCTGGGCAAAGAACATCATTATCGGTTTTGCAAGACTAGATGGTAATTCTGTAGGAATAATAGCAAATAATCCAGAGGTTTTAGCAGGTGTTCTTGATATCAATTCATGCGATAAAGCAACAAGATTTATAAGATTTTGCGATTGTTTTAATATTCCTCTAATCACATTGGTAGATGTACCTGGATTTCTTCCTGGAACAGATCAAGAATGGGGCGGAATTATAAGACATGGTGCAAAGTTGTTATATGCATTTTCTGAAGCCTCTGTGCCAAAACTTACAGTAATTATAAGAAAAGCATATGGGGGTGCATATTGCGTAATGAATAGCAAGCATATAGGAGGAGATTATAATTTTGCATGGCCAAATGCAGAAATAGCTGTGATGGGTGCCGAGAGTGCATGTAACATCATTTTTAGAAAAGAAATTACGAATTCTCAAAATCCAGAGAAAAAAAGGGCAGACCTGGTAGCAGATTATGAGAAAAAGTTTTCCAATCCATATATTGCAGCATCCAAGGGATATATTGATAATGTTATAGAACCCAAAGAAACTCGAGAAAAATTAATTTCTGCCCTAAAATCAATATATAAAAAAAGAGAAGAATTGCCAAAAAGAAAGCATGGCAATATTCCAGTTTAACTAACAATACATAATACTATTGTCAATAGCAATATACTGGGAAAACTTATTTCAAAAATCCATATTATTATTAAAAAATACATTCAATAGTTATCCATAATTATTGTATCAATGGAATAAGTTTAGGTCCATCTTTCTAATCTAATATGGCATATTTAATATAATTAAACTTTAATTCTAATATGTTTTTAATTCCACGTTTGCAAAAAGTTCTCATAGCTAACAGGGGAGAAATTGTAATAAGAATAGCAAATACATGCAAAAGATTAGGATTTCTTCCTTGTGGCATATATTCTAATGCAGATAAAAATGCACTTCATATAAAATATTGTAAAGAAGCATTAGATATTGGTGGAAATTATTCAAGTGAAAATTATTTGAATATGTACAAGATAATTGATGCCGCAAAAAAAATGGACTGTAATTTTATACATCCAGGATATGGTTTTTTAGCAGAAAAATCCGAATTTGCTGAACTGTGTATCAAGGAAGGGTTTGTTTTTATTGGACCTTCTCCAGACGTATTGAAACTTTCAGGCGACAAAGTATTAGCAAAAGAAGTAGCTTCGGCTTTTGCACCCGTAGCAGAAGGAAAAGAAGTATCTAGTTTGGATGAATCATTGGAACTTGCTAATAAAATTGGATATCCTGTAATTTTAAAGGCAACAGAAGGAGGAGGTGGAAGAGGACTACGAGTAATAAATACTCCCTCTGATCTAATAGATTCTTTTATTATTTCCAAAAAAGAAGCTACAACAAGTTTTGGCTCTGAGAGAGTATATATTGAAAAATATATACAAAATCCAAGACATATTGAGGTCCAAATACTTGGTGATAAATCACATGTTATACATCTTGGAGAAAGAGAATGCTCTATTCAAAGACGTCATCAAAAGCTAATTGAAGAGACCCCTTCTCCTGCTTTAACTGAGGAAACTAGGAGTATATTGACAAAAACAGCAGTTGCAATTATGAAACAAATCAAATATGATAATGCAGGAACAGTAGAATTTCTTTTTAAAGATGGAAAATTTTACTTTATGGAAATTAATTCCAGAATTCAGGTTGAACATCCCATAACAGAAGCAGTTACTGGAGTTGATATAGTAGAACAACAACTAAATATTGCCACTGGCAAAGGATTATCCTTAGAACAAGATGAGATAAAGGCTAAAGGACATGCAATTGAATGCAGAATAAATGCAGAAAATCCATTCACATTTGCCCCATATCCAGGATTAGTCAAACAATTTCTTCCACCAAAGGACAATAATATCAGAATAGATAGTTCTCTGTATTCTGGATATACCATACCTCCTTTTTATGACTCATTGATAGCTAAAGTAATTTCTATTGGAGAAAGCAGAAAAGAGTCCATAGAAAGAATGAAGAATGCACTACATTCATTTAGAATTTCAGGAATTCCTTCCACCATTCCATTTCATATATCTGCTCTAAACGATAATAGATTTTTGAGTGGACTTTATGATACATCTTTTATTAACAACCTGAAGATATTATTCAGATAAAGAATGTGAAATAGCAGCTGCAATTTTTGTTCACTTACCGAAAAGAATCCATTATCTTCAAAATAAAGATAAGAATGATCCTTGGCTTGAGAGCAGATATAAATCATATTGTAAACCTGGAGAGAACGTTTTATTGTAATAATATAATGAGATGGCTTAAATGAAAATAAAAGTCAATGGAACAGAATATGATGTAGAGATCTTTGGAAATAAATCGATTATAAATGATAAAGAAATAAAAATAGAAATAAAAGATGATGCGATTATCATTGGAAATAAAGTATTTTATCTTGATTTTTATGAAGAGGATGAAGGAGAATCATTATTAATTATAAATGGGATGGCTTTTGTAGTGTCCAAAAAATCTATGGATGACCAAATAATTAAAGAAATAAAGGCGCCTATGAGTGGTAAAGTTATTGATATATTAATCCAAAGCAAATCCAAAATAGAAAAAGGACAAGGTCTTGTTATTTTGGAGGCAATGAAAATGTTCAACGAGATAAAATCACCCGTGAAAGGGACGATAAAAGATATTCTTGTAAATAAAAATCAATCAGTAAATGCTGGTGAAATTATAATGCTTTTAGAATAGTCTGCGATTTAATTCAAGATATTTTGAGGAGAGAAAATCAATAATGAACATATTTGTTTATCCTATTTGACTCTGATTTTTTTTTGTTTTTATAATACAATATTATTTCCTAGCAATGAAACTACTTATCTTTTCATATCTGTTAACTTTTCAAAGATAATGCCACCTTTAATAATTCTCTTTTTCAAAAAAATAACAGTCTTCCCATTCAAAGTGTAAAACAAAATATTATAAAGGTTAATTCAATACACCAATATAATATATGAATAGCAAAAAATTTCCTAGTAAAAAAGAAAATACTATTATCCCTGAAGAAAACACAATAAAATATGCATTAACTCAAATAGATAAAACAACAATAAAAGCAGAAGAAAAAATTTTACTTGAAGATAGTATAAAAAATATTATGAAAGGATCAGAAAACATTGTTGAACATATTAAATTAATGGATGAAGGAAAAAGAAAGCAGTTATTAGACATTTATAATAAAGTTCTTGATGGTTTAAAACAAAAGATTACTACGATATAAAATAAAAAAACTGGTCACTAGATTCAATCAATCATTTCTCTATAATAATTATTATTGATCTTTTTAGGCACTAAATTGCAATTCAAATTTCTGATATATTCAGTATTTTCAAAAATTTATTCTATCTTATAGATTCCTTATAAGAGTTGACAGAAAATACGGGGCTCTGTAAAGTTAAGGAGTTATTTCTTTATTGCGATAATCGGCAAACAGATTTATCCATTGTTGAACATGTTTCAATTTACATTTTTTCTTTTTGCATGGAAAGTAATCGTCAAAGCACTCGGTTCTATCTTTAATGTATTGTATTGTTCTTTCAATAATACTTTTCTCATAAGAGGAATGCAAATAATGCTTTAGTTTCAAAAACTTGCAGGCCTGTGGGTACCATGCACCGCCATCTGTTGAAACGGGATGTGGCCAAATTCATTTATAATATCAGAAAGAAATCTTTCAATAGCAACAAACATGTTTCGCTCTTTGGATATGCTTATTGCAAGAATATTCTTAGTTTCAGATTCGATAAGCTATCCAAAGCCATATGATTTCTGAACCCGCCTTCAGTTGAGTTTCATCTTTTAGAATATACAAAAATTCAGATATCTTGGTCTTGCTATGAAATAATCTTTCAGGTTTATACTTTTGTATCCAATCCCTTATCGCACTATGACTTCTTTGAACAAATTTTGATATGGCTTTAGAGGTATTTCTTAACGAAAGACCGCTGAAGTATAGATGTAAAGAATATATGATATCTTTAAGAGCTGTTCTTTTTCTTATTTGTTGTATCATATATAATAAACAATGATAAAATCGGTTCTGTCAAGTCTTCTTCGGACTAACAAATAAATAATACTGTAAAAAATCGTCGGATGTATAATGGATTATTACAACTTATAATTTCTTCAATTTGAATTTAGATGTTAATACCAGAAAATCAAATATCTTTTTTTGTTCTAATTTATATTCCGGATAAATATCTGTAGCAAGCCAGTAATCTAATAATCTATATCCGTCTTGTCCTCTACCAGTTTTTAGTAATTCTGTAACTTTTATTACCGGTTTTTTAATGAATTTTTCTCTCTTTTGTATATAGGATTTATAAGTCTTGGCAGAGTGTTTTTTAATCCATTTTGTTATTTGTTCAAAGTTTCTTTTTTTCTGAGCGATCAGTACAGAATATCTAACTGCACTTAAAGGAATTACAAGATAATTAACCATTTTTCATCATAAAAATTTTTGCGACAAGTAGTGAAGTTCTTTTATTCCCGTCATAAAAGAAATGTTCTGTACATATGGATTCCAATAAATAAGCACATTTTAAATAAACTGTAGGATATTGGTCATTCCCTTGATATTTCAAATCGATAGTATGTAAAACACAATCTAGTTGTCCCTCATTATTCTTATAACTAATGTCTTTTTCGATTTCTTCTCGTATTTGTTTTACTTCATCGAGTGTCAGTATCAAAGTATTAAACTAATTATTCATATTTCTGCAAGTCTAGCATAAACCAAGGGATTTTCATCTATACATTCTTTTACCATCTCTTCTATCGTTTTTGATGGTTTTTTTGTTTTATAAGACATTATTTATTACCCTTATCGTTATAATAAAGTAAAAGAATCTTATAAATCTTCATTCTAAGTTACTCGCATTCTGTATTAGAGTTATCCATTTGTTCTCGCCTTGTATTTCTATCCACATTTCTCTGCGGGTGTCTTGCCTAAAGCTTGATGTTCACTGATATAATTATGAAATATCTGACATCCCTTGAGTATTGGCGTGTCGACCTTCTTTAAACCTCTCATAGTTTTCTCCCTATCCCTAATCTCACCGTTCATTCTTTCCATTTTGTTATTGTTATGGTCTCCTTGAAGCCTGATGTGGTTGATGTGTCTAGTTCTTGGCCACTTGTTAGTATATAACTCTCGGTTAAATGCTGTGTGAAAGTTAGGGGCTCCATCGCTTATGAGGGTATTAGGTCTAGTTCCAGCGACTTCCTTACCCTTGCTAAACAGCGGTGTAATATCGGCAGTATTCTTGTTTCGGCTACCTGTTAGCTATCCAGAAGCGAGTTTCATCATCCATGAGAGCATAAAGATATTTGGTATTCCCCTTACCTTGAGATAGAGTTCGTCAGTTCTCCATGAAGTTGAAACCTTTGGTGTTATTTTGTCAAGATATTTTTCCATGAGAGAAGTATACTTGTCAATCCAGTTGTAGATAGTCTGATGATGAAACATCCATGCCTATCAACTTGAGTGAATGAGCAACGTTCTCAACGATTCGCCACTAAAATAAAGTTGCATTGCTGTGTAATGCCTTGAGGGTTGTGTTTCATCTTCTCAAAGCCTATGTTGATGGTAAAATAGCGTTTACAGTCTCTACACTCAAACTTCTGAATATCTCCATGTTTGTTTTTCCTTATTCCATCCTTCATGAGATTATCAGACTTACAGTATTTACAACCGCTTATTGACACTGGTTCAATCTTTCTAACCTCGACAGTCTTTCGTAACTCTAGACTGAATTCAACTGCGTAGATGTGCTTACACTTTACACCTCTAAACATGTGGTCAGCACATGAGCAAACCCAACCAATAGAAGTTATGAGTATCTTGTAGATTTCATCCCTTGTTAAAGATTTAACTTGGTAGTTTCTTTCATCAATTCTTTTTACATTTGCTTGTAATAGTCTCCCTGACTCTTCTCTATTGACTTGTTGTTTGCTCATTTATCAATATTGTTCATACATGTATTTAAGTGTATAAACAATGTATGAACATTTAAGAATTTAAGTTTTATAAAATAATTATGGCAAAGTTTAAAGCAAAGCTACCAAATTAGGTAATTCTGAAAGTATATTTTTACCTAAACCATTAAGAGATACTCTAAAACTACAACTTGGAGATGATTTAGAGTTAGAAGATAAGGAAGATTACATAACTATCAGAAAAGTTTAACTTAGAATTATGTTCTGGATAGGATTTTCATGACGCCTTTTAACTGTTCACTAAATTCCGCTAATACTTTTAAACCCTCTTGTGTTATTTCTATACAACTCTTTAACCTTCTCTTTTCCAATATGGTATTACTTTTAATAAAACCTTCTTGTTTTAGTGCTCTAAGATGGTCTGCAAGATTACCATCAGATAACCCTACATCATCTCTTATTTTGTTAAATCGGAAGCACCTGATAGTTTTAAATCGATTAAAATTAGTAGACGGTAGGGATGAAACAGTTTAGAAGGTATATGTTTTATCGTTGAAATCGTTTGTAAATCATCATTCATAGATAACTATATATAACACCACTTGTATTTTAGCATTACAAAAAATCATAAAGCTTGAAATGTTAAGTTTCTTTATATTTAAAAGTATACTATAATTTAATATGAAAGATGAATTTCATAAAGATTGGGAGACACATGATTCTTACGATTGTAATAGCAGTTACACTACACATCGTACCATCTTTCCTACCTTCACCTAAAGATACTCCTGATAAAAACATTATCATCAATAATTATTATATTGAACCTCAATACCACAGTCGTACTCAATCGCTATCTGAAAATCGTTTTAATAGAATTTCTTATTTCTAATCTTTTTATTTTTTATTACTTCATCCGACGAAAGTTTACAAGTTCAATATATTGCTTCGTCCGACGAAGACTTGACAGAACCATAAAATCTATAAGTCTTTCCTTAACTTTACAGAGCCAGATACGGTATACTCCTACGAATTTAAGACTCTGATTACAGATGTATTCTAACACCATTGTTACAGAATCAAGTAATGTTGATACAGGAATAGTATTTTCAATATGTAAAAATAAAGATGTAATTGTATTAATATTGTTATGAATTTAATAAAAAAATCCTATAAATTTGAAAATTGAATTATTTTACTATATATGGTGATAGTAGTAGAATTGAAAAAAAATAGTTTAAGGCATGTAATGTATTAAATGCAGATACATCTAAAATTTATTTAGTTAACGATATCTTTGTATAAATCTTATTCAATAAAGTTTTTTTATTTACAATGTGGGCTCTGTTCTTTAAGAAATATTTTTATTATACATTATACTTTGCAACATAATTTTCATACAAAATGTCAAGTATTATTAAAATTGAGTTTAAATTTGGCTGTCAATTTAGTTCCTAATCATATAAAACAATAATTAATACATCGAAAATTTATACAAAACACTTAACTGAACATAACCAATATATAGACTCTGCTACCTCAAGGAAAAATCTATATCTTTAAAACAGCCATCTATTTTATGAAATCAAGAAACAGCAGTACACTCTTCACAAATTATAGGTTATGGATTGTACTTGTACTTTGTAGGTTTATCTTTTAGAAATGCTGCAAAAGCATTATCTTTCTTTTTTGTAGATAGTCAAGATAAGTCATCTTGTTTCTAATCTGGAAATGGATTCAAAAATACAAACCAAAGAAATATTTACAAGAAAAAGAAAATTGAAGAGTATTATTGTATACAAAATGATGAAACTGCTATAAAAGCGGGTTCTGAATTAATATGGCTTTGGGTTGTTATCGAACCAAAAGATAGAGAAATCCTTTCAATTAACATATCAAAAGAACGAAAATATGTTTGTATGCTAGAGAAGTTTTATTTCAACGTTTTATAAATGAGTATTGGAAAGCATTCTAGTTTCCACAGATGGTGGTACTTGGCATCCACTAAGCCTATCAGATTCTTGAAATTAGATCATATATCATTCTTTTGTATACAAGAATGAAAAAAGCATAATTGAAAGAACAATGCAGTACATAAAGGATAGAATCGAAATCTTTGATGATTATTTTCCTTG
>CAWISD010000065.1:0-46310 GCA_963838615.1 uncultured Nitrososphaeraceae archaeon | reverse complement strand
CTTTCTAATATCATTGCCTCTAAGCGATGTTTCTTCTGAACAGTTGAACAATGCGTACAAAAAAAGAGATAGATTCGAATGTAAAAGAAAGAATTCTTCTTGTAAGAAGAGTTAGAATCGATGGTCAGGAAGCATCTAAAGTAGCAGAAAGAGAATTACGCAAATCAAGGTGGTGGGCTTACAAATGGTTAGACCGATTTGATAAACACGGGCTAGATGGATTAAAAGATCATTCACGAAGTGGTAGACCGCCACTAATCTCGCAAAAAAAGATGTTAAAGATAAAACAAGAGATATCTGAAAATTCATCTGGTTGGCATGCAAACAAGTAATGGATATCATATATAAAAAAACAGGTGTCAAGTACCATGAAGTACACATTTACAGACTGCTTCACAAGTGGGGATTCTCATCAAAGGTTCCACAGAAGAGATTCGTTAATACTGCATCAAAAGAAGAGAAAGATGCTTTCAAAAAGGGGTACAAGAATTACTCTCGCATATTCCAAAGGGATTCACAATAGCAGTACAAGATGAATCCATGTTTATACACGATGTAACTATTAGAAGAAAATTATGGCTTCCAAAAGGGATTAGACCGGTAATTACAGTTACAGGTTCACATCAGAGGACATGTGTTTTTGGTACACTTACCTTGAAAGGTAGACAGTTATTTCGTCAGTATGACAAGTTTAACCAACAAGACACTTTCCTTGATTATTTGAAACAAATAAAGAAAAAGTTAGGAAAGGTCATTCTATTTACAGATAGGGCAAGACAACATCAATCAAATAAAATAAAGAAATATTTGGAGAAGAACAAGAATTCAATAAGAATATTCTATTTACCAAAAGGTTCGCCTGAGTTTAATGCAGTTGAAGAATGTTGATAGAGACAAGGAAAGTATGATCTACTAGTATCAAAATATTATCCGAGATTTGATAACCTGAAATTATCAATTGCTAGATATTATAGGACAAGGCACTTTAACTTAGACATAGTAAAGTATCTACTAAGGAAATCGAATTAGCGAATTTATGTTAGGCGGTATAGCATTATTTCTATTATTATGCCTTATCTAAAACTTTTGAATCAAATAATGATTCTTTATTTTTTAAATTTTCAAACTCTTTTTGAAATTCATTTATTGTATCAATATCAAGTAAACAAAATTCTACAATCTTGATATTTGAATTTTCTTTAGAGTTAAAAAATTTATATGTTTCATTTACTAATATTTTTGCACATCTATCCTTAGGAAAACCAAATATTCCTGAACTTATTGCAGGTATTGATATACTTTTAAAAGCTTTTTGTGTAGCAAGTTCAAGACAACTTTTTATGGCATTACTTAATTTTTCATCCTCATTTCCTTCACCCATTGTTGGACCCACAGTATGAATTACCGCTTTACAGGGCAAATTTCCGCTTGAAGTTATTGCAGATGATCCTACTTTGACAAAACCAATTCTTTTACTTTCTTCTTGTATAATTTTTCCTCCTTTCCTTACTATTGCACCAGCTACACCTCCACCATGTAACAAGTAAGAATTTGCAGCATTTACTATGGCATCAACTTTTCTTTCAGTGATGTCTCCTTCGACCAACCTCAACAACGTATCTTCATTTATCTCAAATTCATCTATTATCTTGGAACTCGATTGTTATTCATAATACTTTTTTTATTTTATTAAAATTAAAATAATTTAAATTTTTTTAGTAAAGTTGTTTGTAATCCTCTGTCTAATTACTTGGATCATATAAGCTCAAAGCTGAAAATGATCTAATCATTTTATTAGTTTTCTTTAGGACATGGAAATTCTTGACTACTTATGGCCATAAATTTGGTATTTTAGGATACTTCTTGAATATCTCTCAGTGAATAAAAATACATGCCTGATTATTGCCTTTTTCTGAAGAATCGATATATTATATCTATCTCTTTATTACTGCATTCGTATTGTGGTTGTTATCTTTGGTTCTATAATTAGTAATAATGGCTATATTGTCTATTTTACTTTTGTTTTTAGTCGATAACCAGATTTACATCAAATAAATTCCAATATTACAAATTCATCAAAAGTCCAAGACATAGCAACAAAAAAAGTCCATGTAGGGATATCGATATTGCTTACAAGATGTTTGGTAATGGTGAACCTATTTTACTCATTAGTGGTTCTCCTACGGGCATAGATGGTTGGGATCCATCTTTTTTAAAAAGTCTTTACTCAAACCATACCGTAATTATATTTGTACAATTAGTATAAGTCTAAATCAAATACACAGTGATATCTTTTCTCTATTAGAAATAAACTCAGTTTAACGAAGACTATATTTTATTACATTAATAGTTATAGTCGTGAAATTGGAAATACAACAACTGGTTCTAAGATATTCTCTATGCAGCAACTTGCAAATGACTCCAATGGTTTACTGGATGCTCTGAAAATACAAAAGACAAAGGTTTTGGATATTCTTTCGGTTCAATGATGGCCCAGAAATTTGCAATTATGTACCCAGATAAGGTTGACATGCTTGCCCTTGTTGCCTCATCATGTGGGGAAAAGAGAGCGTGCCTCAGCCTTCTTCTTTTACAAAAGTGCTATTTGAAATTGTATACAATTCTCTAAATAATGTTTCCGTTTCTCGTGAAGAGATGAAATCGCTTGCGTCTTCCTCGTTAGGAGAAGGATGGATATTGCTTCATCCAGGTTCACTTTAGAATATCCCAGATGCTAAAGACGTGTTTGCTCGTGTTCCACCCAATACTTTAAAGCAGCAGTTTATTGTAGTAGAGGATTGGTTGGCTACTAACTGGGATGGTGTTTGTGATGATCTTGCAAAAATAGCCAAACCTACTTTGATAATAACTGGAACTGATGATAATAACTATGTCCCAATGGCTAATTCTTTTATCATTTCAAAAAAAATTCCTGGATATTGGTTGATACAGATCAAAGATGCTGGTCATACCGTGATGACACAATATCCAAATGAAATTGACAAGATATTATAAACATATCTTTCTATTAAACCACCGTTACAAAATAACTAATGTCTTGGTATTTTAGAAAAGATGATATAGAAACTAAAAAATAGCAATATTTGGACCCATGATATATCTATTACGAAATCCCTTGGGCCCATTACTATATGGACTCGTATACTTCATTGTCAAATATTATTCTGGACAACGACACAAAATACACAAACTCTAAAAGTATTTTCCTATATTTATCAAAATACATTCGACATTTTATTTCGTAGAATTTTGTAGATTATCAAATGTATGGGGATAGCACAGCAAATTTAGACATCAACCACAAATGAAATGCAGCTCCGGTAATAACATCAATTGGATGTGAATATAAGGTAATAGGTTTCTATGTTTGAAATAGCATTTATTTATGGTCAGAGGCTATAGATAGTGCAAGTGCTAATTTGATGAAGCAGGAGACATGTTTTATCCATCTATCTGAATTTGTTCCTCTATTAGCATGGACATTAACAGTGCTATATGTAATTCAAAAATCTGATAATCCATAGACTTTTATAGATTTTTGATATTTGAAATAAATCTTATTTGATTTATACAGTAATAGCTTCTTCTCCTACATAGATAAACTAAAAGAGAGAATAATTTTTACTATAATTTATATATAATATATTATAAGTATACTTAATCGAATTATTTTAACAGTATTTTGTTAAGAACTGTTGATATTTTTTCAATACCAGTATATAATAGCAGTATAATGACAATGAAAAATTTGAGTGGAAAATCAATAAAAACAATGTTACTCGTCATCCCAATGTTATTATTGGGTCTAGCATCCGCTGTAGCAGCACAATCAGTACAAGCACAGATACCAGGTATGGGTTGGAGCTGTTTTGCATTTTGTGCCGCTCCTGGGCCACAAGGACCTTCTGGGCCACAAGGAGTACAGGGAACACAAGGAGGTACAGGGAACACAAGGAGTCCAGGGAACACAAGGAGTACAGGGAACACAAGGAGTACAGGGAACACAAGGAGTACAGGGAACACAAGGACCATAAAGAATTTCGGGGGAACAATTCACTCCTAATAGACATTACATAATGTTATTCTTGATCACTACATAACTCTATTACTTCCAGACAACAGCGCAGGAGTAGTGTACTCCTTCACTTTAATTTTTATTTTTGAGATGTATCCTCTTTAGCTTTTATAAATAATTTTTCCTTGGTACATATCATGTTCAAACCCCTTTGGGCCCAGTTTAATATTAATTCTTAAACATGATATTCTGAAACCGCAAGAAAAAAGTCAATCAACAATGGCAATATCTGTCAGTAGAGAAAAAGCATCAAAAGATCCTATCTTTCAGGTTTGGTTTATGGCAACCTGACTCGGCTCATTCTCACACAGACTAACGTTACTGATAGTCAGAATAAAACAATACAGCTACAACATAAGTACAATAATACTAGTGCTAATCTTATAAGTATCAAAAATAGAATCAAGCCCGCGTTCATAGCCTCATGTGAAAATCATACGTCGTCACTAGCTTCCATATTCTCAACAAAATGTTTAAACTTCATAAATTTCCTGCCTGAATTAGTTCAAATTCTGCATTGTACGATACCTTAAACATGATTGAGAATATGTCTTCAAGTATCAGTATCTTTATACTCCAAGGTGAAAATGATATCCAAACCCAGTTTGAACAAGGGTTGTCATTACAACAAAGATTAACAGAAGTAAATCATCCTGATCATCTAATCATTGCCTATCCTTATCTTGTACATTCTTTTTATTCTTCCAATTAATGGGTAACATCATTTGGTCCAATAGAAGTGTACGTTCTACATGATAAGTTTGGATAGCTTGCATGTCCAGCATATCATTATCTTGACCTGGTTCCCAAGTGGCGAGATGAGGTCGGTCCGGACTTTCAATTATGGGTACGCCGCCAGGAGAATATGGCAAATAATTGAACTTGGTCTGTATGTAAGATGATTTGAAAGAAGAGAGTTTCTTCTGCAGAAACCTTTATTCCTGCTATTTTGCCTTGACTTTTCACGGGAAGATCCAGCGTTATTCCTTATCGCTCAATTATGACAAGGTAGATAAGGTAGGCCGAGAGAACTGTTCGAATGCTTTGTTACACTTTATAGATACTGGCGTCTGTTCATTATGTATTCCTAAAATGACACTTTCGAATACTTATTTAGGAAAGTAAATTAACAGATGGGACCGAAGGGAAGATGGTGGGGGCCAAATCGCTTGTGAGCCCAAATTGTAGGTCAAAAATTGGCTTACACACTTCAAGCCCCATTCGAGATGACAAAAAACTTTAATAGAATTTCTGCTAGCATAACATTCGAAGATATTGTTCTTTTAGTATTTATGTGTATATTCTGTTTTGGTGGCTCTGTTAACAGTTGTGTAAACACATTGATACTGCTCTGTTGCATAACTATTTAGTTTTCCTTAAATTATTTTCATCCATTTTATGCAACTCTTCTAAACAGGTTGTACAACGATACCTTCATTGTCATCTCTTTTACCAATTTGAAACCTGATAGCAGAGATGTGTATTCACCATAACATACGCTTTATAGATGAAAATATTGCTGTTTCTTTAGCCATCCATCGTTGTCCATACTTTCTCTTCTTCTTCTTCCTCCTCCCCTCCTCCATTTATAATAATCCTTTGTTTGATATCTAACTTCTCTATTCCTTACATTGCTATTCTCGTGGATGAAACGATAGAGTTCCTTTTTACTTTGATGATAGGCCGAATCCTTTTCTCATTCAAGTATTTAAAATTCTCATATTATCATAGGCTCCATCACCTATGAAAGATTTGATCTTGATATTATGGTTATTATTCAACACGCCTTCCACCAAATTCTTCATAACCTTTCCATCATGCACCTCTTCTCATCTGTAACTTTCAGTGCAAGAATTTCTTTGGTCTTAATATTCACTGCAACATGTATCTTTAGATAGCCTTTCTTGTCTTTTACATTCCACTTATCTTGCATCCACCTAGACCTCTGTTTGTAATTTTGATACCGGTACTGTCAGCTGCTATAATGATAACGACATCATTATCTATACTGTTATTGATATCAATGTCCAGTTTGTTTATTCTTCTACATATATTTGTGAATATCATGGACGGTCTGGAAGATACTTTCCTACAGTTGCTTTTATGATTCCTTCTGTGTTTGCCTGTAAGGTAAGTGAAAGTATATTCGTATATAACCAATTATAAGAATAAAAGAATCTGGAAATTTGTATTTTTTGCCATTCTTATTTTCATTCATCCTTGCAAGATCAGCATCCATCCCATCTATCCAGAAAATCATAGGAAAAAAGTATCTCACCTCGTCTTACAAGAGACTGGTTATAAGAAGGCCAGTGGATCACAAATGATTAATTGGTTAGATCCTAGCTAAAGAGGTTTGGTTATGCAACAAAGCAAGAAACTATTTATTATTATAACACTTTTCTTCTTTCTATTACATAAATTTACTAAAGTGTAATTTCACCCTCTAGGTGAGATAAGCATACAGAAGAAGGAAGCACAAATGACAAATCTAACTCTATAATGATTACAACACTATAAGCAAAATAGAATAAACATATTGGAATTAAAAATTAAAATGGATTAAAAGAAAGAAATTCAAAGACGATTCTATTGTCCTGCAAAAAACAGTTCATAAAAAGGTTGAGAACACATCTCATAGGATAGATGAGAAATTGAAAATGATGTAGAGAATATTTGAAAATTCCCACAGCAGTAGGCATAAAGATTTAGAAAACGCCACTAATTGAGATAATTCATATATATTTTGGATATAAAGATTTATCAAAATTGATTGATTATATCCCAAATTAGCGAGAAAAATGACAATAGCCGTCTACAAACTATAGGCTGGTGATGACCCCAGTAATGATACTCATAGTTTTATATATTCATCATCATCGAGTTTCATCCCTGTATTAAAATAAGAAATAAATCTAAATAGAATAAGATAATAACCTATTATACCCTAAGAAAGCTGCGAGTTTTGGAAATTGAAAAAGATTTTAACAGATAGAATATGGCAAAAGATATATCTTAAATAGGTAGTGGAAAAATCAGTATTTCCTCATACAATTACCGTTTGGGGCATATAACCAATATAATTTGAAATTCATTAATTTTTGTTACTAGATAAATATACAACCTAGTTTAAATGAACGGAAATTTTTTTATATTAACCATATTTATAATTAAGCAAAGACTAACAAAATAAATTTGGGATTATTTATGTTATTTATGAAATTTAAATTGTTTTTATTAATAACTTGAATTTATATGTCATAATGATTTCCGAATACATAATTGAATGCGAATTTCATATATTCGGATTTAAATCCTTGTGGAGGTGGTGAGCGATTAACTCTTGTAACTATGGAAGCTGTTTTAGAAATGGGTATCGACATCGAGCTTACTACGCTTAAAACACCCGATATTACAAAAATAACTAATGCTTTTGGTAAAGAATTGGCTGCGGTCATAAACAGGATAAAAAAAGTAAATTTGTTACAACATATACTGGATAAACAAAGTAACGGCAATTTTTCGGAAACTAAATATGATATTACAATAAATACTCATGGTGATATTGATCCATATTATGATGATAGTTTTTCAAAGAATAATGCTATTACGTATTGTCATTATCCATCTGCAAAATATTTTATGGAATCTGACAATTTAGCAATATCTTGAAAAGCATATTAAAATTGCAGAAGAATCATCATTATCTGAAAACTTTATTTGTACTCACAATTTACAAAGATATGGATCGCAAAATATTGTTAATTTTGACAGAAAAAGTTACTTGGAATGTCTTAGATATACATATGATAAGATGATAAAAAATTCTACTATAATTACTAATTCAGAGTATAGTCGCAAAGCAATATTTGAGGCTTACTTTATAAGCGATTCCATTGTTATAAATCCACCTGTAGATGTAGATATTTTTCAAAAATCATTGATACTATCAACATCTTCTCCTAATGACGAGAAAGATGACTATATTTTAGTGATCTCTAGAATAGAACCATCAAAGAGGATTGAGAATGCAATAAAACTGGCAAAATTGCTAAAGGAGAAAAAAATCGGAAAGGCAATGAGAATTGTTGGAAATTTTGAGTCTTATTATTATGATTATTATATTCGACTAAAAAAAATGATTGTTGACTTTAATTTGACAGATTATGTTATTTTGGAAATTGATACTACTTTTGATACTCTTATTTTGCTTATGAAAGAAAGTAAAGTATATTTTCATCCTAGATTTGGGGAACACTTTGGAATATCCATAGTTGAGGCCATGAGTGCAGGCCTCATACCTGTTGTATCAGATGACGGTGGACAGACAGAATTTGTTCCTTTAAAATATCAATATCATACAATAGAACAAGCCGCTCAAATCATATCTTTGGCTCTTAAAACGCCATATTCTGAACGGGCTTTAATAAGCAATTCCGTCAAAAAATTTTCATCTTCAAATTATAAAAGATCATTTCAGCAAGTGGTCAACAAATTAATAGTAAAAAAGTAAATTAAAAGCAAAAACTATAATCAAGAAAAAATATGAAGTAACAAAGTTAAATATAAAGTATCATTATTCACATGTTTACTAATGATACAGTTAGACCAGATACATCACATAGTATAAATTAAAAATATTATTTATGTAGATATTTATTTTGTTGTAGTAAAAGGTATTTGTTTAATTTTATCTTGTTGAAATTAAAGATGAAGATAATTCCTCATAAAATTCAAATAAAATAAAAAAATACAAAGAAAAAAATTGTAGTTTACCATATTAAGATTTATATTTAATATCAATAAAAGTAACATGATAAAGGATGTCCATAAGGTACTCTACTATAGTAACTCTTCCAATCATAAATAACAAATCATCTTTTGGAAAAAAATTTTCTGACATTCGGCCTATACAAATAGTATATTATTATTAAATTTATAACAATACCTACGATTGATAAAAGTCGTCCACCATTTACAATGTTCCACAAATATCCTGCCGCGCCAAATCCAGATAACACTAATAGCAATATCCACGACCAACCCTTTCCCTTGTACAGTCCAATTGAAACAATGATGAATGCGATACCGAGTATAAATAAAAATCCTGAACCAATCAAACCAACTGGACCTAATGGAAGCAAAACAAAAAATAAAAAAAAAGACATTGTTAATAAAATCAATCCACTAATAACAGTCAATATTGTAATAATTACAATACCCAAAGGAGTTTTTTTTCTAATTCCTTCCATCCACTAATTAGATATAATATAGAATATATTTTTTTAAATAAGATTAACTTTGGATATAATAAATAGATATATTATTTTTTTGTAATTTTATTATTAATTTAAAATATTAATTCATATCCAACCTATCAAATAAATTTTTAAATAACAAGGAGAACTAACTTTTTAGTGATAGTTTTAACAAAAATAACTACTATTTTTTGCTCTCTTTTGTTTGTGATTGCAATTTTTGCAATATTAACCCCTTCAATTCATGCTCAAAATTTTGTTTTATCTGATGATAAACCAACATTATCTGTTATAGGAGAAGCAGAAAAACAAATTTTATCAGATCAGTCAAAGATATCACTTGCTGTTGAAAATACTGCAACTGATTCAAATATCGCTCGTAAGGATAATGCAGAAAAAATGGGCAAAATAATATCTGCTTTAAACACAAAAGGATTGACAAACAAAAATATATCAACATCAAATTTTGAAATTAGGCCAAACTATGATAATCAAAATAACAATTATGAGAAAATTATTTCCTATACTGCATTAAATAAAATAACACTGACAACTTCTGCAAATGCAAATATTTCATCTTTTATTGATTTGGCAGTAAAGAATGGAGTTAATCGAGTAGAAAGTATCGAGTTTATAACATCTAAAAAAGTTATAGATGAAAACTATAATGAATTGTTAAAACAAGCATTCATTAATGCAAAACAAAAAGCAGAAATACTATCAGTACAAGGTGGATTTTTAATAAATGGTGTAAAAAATATAGACATACCTCAAGATGATGGAAACCAACCCCCTTCTCCGTCTTCTTCTCCTTATGCATTCAATTCTAATACTCAATTTTCACAAAAAACTGTATCAACTCCAACGCAGATACTCCCACAAGAAAATAATGTAATAGTCGATTTACCAGTAACTTTTTTTATTAAAAACAAAATTCAATAAATTTCCTTACACCTATCATTAGGTGCAAATATTATAATTTTTTGTTAACAAGTATAAGAATCGTTTTAAAATCTTCTAATGATAAATACTCGAATAATAATTCATTCTTTAAAACTAATTTTTATTTGAAAATAATAAAGTGAATAAAAAAAGTTTTAGTGATTTTGATAATAGTTTCTTGCAAAGCTATTTCCTATGTTGTTATGAGGGTTACTTGTAGGATTATTCTTTGTAAAAAAACTGCGAATTATTGCCATTTAGTTTGTCAAATGATTTGATTGTTTCAGTATTGTTTGGAAATAATTTGGATTGATTAAATGAGGTATTAATAGATGGGTTGGAATGAGGTCCCAGGTGAATACGGAGTTAATGGTCCTGCAGCATTTGATGCTGTTGATTGATTACCTGTTAATTGAGCAGATACTTCATTGTAGCCAATGTATGCTACGATTATTGTAGCTAGAATAAATGTGGTCAATAACAATGCTTTTTTTAAAAATGGTTATTTTCCATTACTTTGATAATATTATTATAATAAAAAAATACGATGTAATAATATACTATAATTTAATATAATTTCAAGATATAAATATAAAAAAAGATTGATCAATTATATTTTTATATTAGTTTAATCAATAGGTATTGTAAATATTTTCATTATTTAAAAAAATAGTTTTCAACATTTTGCAAAATATTGCATATATCCATAAATACTTTAAATCTTATTTACTATATATTTATGGTATCCAGTAATTCAGAAATAATTGTCTTAAAATAGTGAATGAATGAATGAATTTGAGATTTAGTAATCTATTTTTGAAATCTCTTTTATTATTTCTATAAAACATTTTGTTGTTTTATTTAATAGATCAATATTAGTAAATTCATTAGGAGAGTGCATTTTATTAGGTAATATTGTGCTTCCAATACAAATAGAATCTACGGATAAATAATTTCTTAAAAATATACATTGGTCCTGTTCCAGGTGATGATATATTTAAAATAACATCATTAAATATTTTTTTTGCTGCTTCTATAACTAAATTTACATATTCATTGTTAAGTGGAGTCCTATATGCTGGCTCACCACTCAAAAAAGTAATTTTTAATTCCTCTTCAGAATAACCTTTTGACTCTAATATATGAGACTAATCTATTAAATTGAGTTTTTGGATCCATAAATGGAACCAGTCTAAAATCTAATTTGGCAGATTGCAGTCGAAGGAATAATAGTTTTTACTCCATTATCTGTATATCCTGAAAATAATCCAGATATATTACAAGTAGGATCTATAGCTAAGAGATTTCTTTATTTCAAAACCTGAAGTATTATTAATAAATTTATTTATGCCATATTCTTTTTTGAATGTCATCCTCATCAAATTATTCTTTTTCTATTTGCTGTAATTCTTTATCGGTTAATTGTTCAATGTCATCATACCATCCATCAATTAGTATTTTTCCCTGATTATCATATAACAATGATAAAATATGAATCAACTTCCATGCAGGATTTTCAATGGAACTGCAAGACTAGAATGAACATCTTGTGAAGGCCCTTGAACATTTAATTCAACATTTAGGATACCCTTTTGCCCAAGTGATATTATAGCCCTTCCTTTCTTGTCAATATACCCACTTTCCCAAATTACCAAATCACAATGAAATTTTTCATTGTATTCTAACAAATATTTATTTAAGTTTGGACTTCCAATTTCTTCTTCCCCTTCAATTAGAAATTTTATGTTGCAAGGAACATCACCGAGTTTGTTTTAAAAAGAATTCGACTGCTTTTAAACGAGTTATTAATTCTCCTTTATCATCAGAAGAGCCTCTACCGAAAATTACATTTCCATCAACCTTACCACTGAAATGGATCTTCATCCCATTTTTCAATTGGATCAATAGGTTGAACATCGTAATGATTATAGAATAAAATTGTTTTTCCCAAAGGATTAGATTTTGATTTTACCTCGCCAAAAACTAATGGAGGAATGGTTAAATGTTTTTCATATATTATCAATAATCATGGGCTTTAAGACTTTTTGGTTTACTCAAATACAATAACTCTGTTCTTATTCCTGCAGTTTTCATCATTTTTGCTAAAAGCAATGCACATTCTTCCAGTCCCTGATTTATTGCAGAAACGCTTGGTTGCCTAATTAAAACTTGAAGATCTGATATTAAATCATCCATTGTCTTCATCAACATAGAGAAGGAGATAATAGAACTGTATCATTCATATTTTTTTTATAACCAAAACTTTTTTACTACAAAAATAAACAATTGCATTCAATAGTATACTTGATTTATCTTACGAACTATTTAATAAGATTTTTTTAATTATTTCAATAAGTTATTTCTCTAAAATAATTAGAGTATTAAAATATTTAAAATTATTTATAAATAAATCTTTTATAGACAATGGGGATATTATCTTTTGTTTTATCCCATACATGTTGAATAATTTCAGAAACAGTTTGATTAACATTTCCATTGTATTTTGATTCCCATAATCTTGATATATATAATCCTGGAGATGTTTTATTATTCAATCTTGATTCCAAAATATCCTATAAATTCTGATCCAAGTCCTAAATCTGCTAAACCTTGTTTTGCAATATGTATTTGAGATTTTGCAGTTTCTGTAATATCAAAATGAGTTTTTGCATTATATCCTGAATGAATTACGGCATTTCGTTCTTCTCGTATTGATGATAACGGTCTTAAAGGTTTACCATCAAGAATTGCCTTATAAAGAAATCCTATGAAAAACTCTATCATGGCCACCATTTCCTTAGGTGTTGGTTGAACAGACATTATTCTTGTTTCAACTCTATAAAATTCAGAATTTAATCTAATCCGTGAGATCATCATGCCTATCTTTTTCTAATCCAAAATAATCATTTGAATTTGTGTCGAGTTCCTTGATGTAATATAATCTAATATAATCTTCTATTTTATCTAAATATCTGGGTAGTGCAGGAAAACCTGAATTTTGCTGTTCTGAATGATCATATAGATAAATTCTTGGAGCATATAAAGAAAATAATTTGCCTGCAAATAATCTACTATTACAACCAAGTAAAATTGCAGTAGGAATTAAATTAAGAATATAATTGAACATATTTGCAGTATATATCGGATTTTTTCCTTGAAGATGTAAATGAAATCCTTGTATTGCTGTTGCTATATCTCTGGCTTTAAATTTCTGGCCTTCAAGTTCTATATCAGGGATATTTTTTTGCAATTATTATAAATATTCAGATACGCTCTTTTCTTGTAATAAATTTTCTTTTGAATATGTCAGGAGAAGGATTACCACCTAAAAAAACAGGAATTACATTTCTATTTTTATAAACTTTTTTTATAGATGATGAGAGAAAGTCTAAAAATTCTTCAAAAAATGAATTAATATCGGAAAGGTTATGCATTGACATTGGATCTGTTATTATTTCAAATTGACATTTTCCATATTCTGTATCAACTTTATATTTAGAACAAAGTTCTTTAATTAGTGGATAAGCATTTACAGGCAAAGATTTATCATCTAATAAGACAAGCTTCTACCTCTACTCCGACCCTGTAAATTTCATCTATTCGCTGGTCGTCTTCTTGAACTCTTTTTTTTAGTCCAAGTGATTGATCCACTAAAACGTTATTCAATTTGATTGATATTTTCCTCTACTAATCATATATTATAAATTTGTTTATAAGGTATGTATATGATTTCTGATATAGGATTAATAATGTATATGATTATTATTATCTATTAATTTTTCTATATAGTTTTTATTATATTATAACATATCTATTAACAATAACATTAATAATAAGTAATGATATTAATTTCATCATTTATAAAACTATCTTTTTTGCTTTATATGTTTTATTGTTACTTCTCTATGACATTTATAGCATAATGTTCTCAAATTATCTTTATTGTGCAAAAATTCAAGTATTGTTTTAATTTTATTTTCAAGTGTATCAAATCGATATCCAAAACTGTAATAATAAGATTTAGGAATAATATGATCACACTCTAGCCAATTTTTTTTTAATTTGTTATAACGTTTTTTCTTATGTAATTTAATTTCACAAATTTGGCATGTGAAATTATCTCTCTTTAAAACGCTATTTCGTACCTTCTCCAGTAAAAATTGGAATTATACCATCTTGAAAAATTCTTTATTACATTTTTTTGAACAGTATTTTCTGAAAGGTTTACAAACTTTACTATTACAATTAAGGTTTCTGCATATAGGTTCATTATTTTCATCGTATTTATCAAATTCATTTATATAAACAATAAATTTTTCAATTTTACATTTTGTATCATTCATAAAACTTAAATAATATTTGTAAAATAATGTTTTAAATAAATTATTTGGTTCTCTATAAATTAGTAATATCAAAAATTATAAATTCTATTAGAACGTTAATAAATATTTTTTTAATTATACTCTATTTAGAAAAATTAGTAGAGATTTTTAGTAAAACATATCAAATCCTATATTTACAAAAATATCTTAATAGTTATAATAATCAAAATAAATGACAGAACTCAAAAAGAATAACAAAATTATTCATATTACAAATTTACTCCATGTTTCATATTCAAAATAATCTTATAAATTATTTTATTGATATTTAGATTATAAATATTAAAAAACATTTAAAATATGCAATGAACACAATTTATTTATTTAAATTGAAAAATAGCAAACAAATATATTAAATTTCCAAGTTTATCCTATTTTCACTGCAATATTTGTAATTCTTGGGTTAATTTATTCAGTAATGCTACTAGGAGTTTACATTACTTCAAGTCATCAAGGATTATCGTGTTTAACATGGCCTTTATGTCCAAATGGATTTGATTTTCCACCGCCAAAATATTTTTATGAACATGTACATAGATTTATTGGTTTTGATTGTTATCTATCATCACTATTTTCTTTTACAATTTTCACATTTAAAAAAATTCCAGATAAGAAATATCAGAATAAAATTATCAATTGCATCAATACTTTTGACTGCTCAAATAATATTAGGCTGGCTTAGTTATTTTTACTAGATTAAATCCTATTGTTGTTGCAAGTCATCTCTCTACTGCAGTAGCACTTTTTGGAATTATTCTAATTACGTTACTATCAATTCATAATGAAATAAAGAAGGAAAAGATGAAAATTTGATATTAAATTTTTGTTAATTTAAACATATTTAACATTTTAATTTCCATCCCATATCTATTTTCTTGAGTTTTCATATGAGTATAAATTTTTATTAAATCTACAAAGTTTTTTAAAATACTAAATTTATTGGATATTTTCATTTTAATAAAATTATAAACCAGAGTATATATTTTAAAATGATTTAATACTTCATTGTAATAATTAGATAAATTATACATATTGTTTATAAAAATATCGGCACAAATAGTGGCTGGTATTATACCTTCGCCTAGTAACGGATATACGGTTCCAATCGATTCACCAACACCAATAGTTTTTTTTCCATCACTAAATGGTATACATTTTGATGGAGGAGTTATTCTAACTGGTCCCCTACCTTTTTAATTATAGTACAATTGTATTTTTTCAAAAATGATTCAAGAAAATCATTTGTATGTTTGCGTCTAAAATCCCCTGAACCTATATGAGCATAACCGTTACCCAATGGAAAATACCAGAAATAACCAGATAAGAGAAGGAAAAGCTTTTAGATAAAAATCATCAAAAGGAATATCTGTTATCATATTTTACCTTATATTGTATACAAGGAATCCATAATTCGTCTTTTAATTTTGGTAAATAATGTCTATGAAATCCTGTTGAATCAATAATTAAATCAAAATCTTGTTCCAATGTTATTTTTTTCAGGAACTTTGTTATATACAATATTTGTTCCTTTAATCATATCTTGGATAAGTTTTAATTTATCATAACTTATCATTCCTTTTAAATTTATATCAATACTTTTATCACTATCAATACCACTTCCAATATCAACAGTCATTTTTTTTCCATCATGTAAAACATAATTTTCAAAATCAAGTCCACATTTTTTTGCATAATCTTTCATAACATTTTCACATGTTGCCCATGCACAAACAGCATCATGAGTTTTCTCTTCCATCCGTTCATAACCCACTACCTGAACATCATGATGATCATTTAGTTGATTCATCAAATATGCACCCGCTACACCTATTCCTACAACGGCAACCTTCATTATCAATTTAAAGTTACACTTAGACAAATAAATTGATTTCATTCATAATTTAAGAATATTAATAACACCAAGTTGAATATAGAAATGAGGAAAAAAAAAATAGCAAAGTTCCAACTCCTGTTCGAACAGGTATTACTCTACTTATTATAGGTGCAATAATTGTGGGTGTTGGTACAACTTTAAATAAAGATGCATTATCTTTGTATGGATTTATTGTTGTGATTTGTGGATTCTTTTTATATTTTATATCATCGATTTATATATAAAAGACAAGAAAAGAAAGGAAGAAAATAAAATAATTATTCTAAAAAAATAGCTGGTTTAAATGGTCTTGAAAATTTTGCTTTTTTATTAGGATCTATTATTTCTTTTTGATTTTCTCTGTATATAAAAATATTTTCAGAGGGAATTTTAAACTCACTAGATAACAAAGTAATTGCATCAAATAAGTGGTTTAAATTCATCAAATTTTCCTATATTAAATCTTCTCTCTCTTTCAGCAGGAGTTAAAGAAAGAATATCATCAATAGTTTTTTTAATAAATTCAGTATTTTTCTTTATAATATTCTTAATTTTATCATCATAATTTGAGTCGGATAGTAATGATTTCATTACTTCACCAAAGTTTTTATTTTTATTTTGAGTATTTACGAATAGTTTTAATACTTCACAATACAAATAGTTTTTTTCTTCAGATGATAAATAAAGGAATATTTTATTTATGGTTGTATTTTTTGTTATCTTTATTATTTTGTTTAAATCACTTAAAATATTTAGATATATATTGTTCGTTTTCTTCGTTGAGATCATCATGTATTTGATTTTTATCTATAGATGGCCATGAATTTGTAAAAATAGAATTATTGTTACCAAATAGATGCCACAGATTCTTCTGAAAGAAAAGGACAAAATGGAGATAGAATTTTTATTCTTTTTGTCAAATATTTATAGATTATAAATACATCTTTTTTACTTTGATATAATTGTCCATGTTTAGAAAATTTTCTTTTCTTATACCATTCAAAATCTTTATCCATCAGATATAAAGCAGTATTAAGTGCTTCTCTTATCTTTAATTTTTCAAAAGAAAAAGTAATAGTAGAAATATTATGATTTAATCTACTTAGCAACCATTTATCCTCCATATTTAAATTTTCATTTTCAAGAAATAGTTTTTCTTCTGAACTATTAAAAATATTCAAAATACTCTCTATGATGGCTTTATTATCTTTATAAAATGAATTATAAAAATTGTATATTTCATTTAATTTTGTATATATTCCTTTAAGTGTCGAGAAAGAAAAGTCAACGTCCTGTAATAGTTCACCTAACACAAGCATTGCAACCCTTATTGAGTCAGCACTGTATTGTTTTATGGCTTTCCTCAATGGTATAATATTTCCCATCGATTTTGACATCTTTTTTCCATCCATCAATACTGAACCATTAACAACAATTTGTTTTGGCCATAGATTTTGTGGAAATAATATAGAATGATTAAAAATAAAAAATGAAAGATGATTTGGAATAAGATCTCTCCCAGAATGCCTAGAATCTAATGGATAATAATATTCAAATTCTTTTTTTATTTCAAATGACAAATTTAAAAAACTTTTCAAATAATTCTATATCAACAATATTATTATCATTATCACTATTTTTAATATTCCTCTTCCAAATAAATCTACCATCATCTTTTAATTTTGTAAAATTTTATTCTTTTTATTCATATATTATATAATCAAAAAAAGATTCATCTATCAAATTATTATAATTTTCCAAATTATTTGTATTTACATATTTTGCAATAATATAATAAACCATATAAATTACTGAATCTGATAGGCTTTCAATTATCCAATCTTTATCCCATGGCAATACCGTTCCAAGGCCAGACTTTCTTGCACATGCCCTTTCCTTTAGCCAATCAAAAACATTTTCAAATTCTCCAATTATTTCATGTGGGATTAATTTCCATCTGTCTTAAACATTTTAATGCTAATTCTTTCCATCTATCATTACCATAATTTATAAACCATTGATTATTAAGAATTTTAACAAAACAAAGAGCACCACATCTACAAAAAACAGGTTTATTTGTCAATTCATAAAAAATTATAGAGTTTTTTGATTTTAAAAGTGTTTGTTTGATTTCTTCTTTAACTTTTGAAATAGGCATATCTGAATATGGAGTTTTATCATTCATAATCCGTCATAAAATTCTAAAGTATACAGTTCTGATGTAGCCGTTTCCAAATTAGGATCAGTTTGGTCTTTAATAAAATATTTTTTAAGAAAAATATGATGATAGGTATTATTTCATTGATCTCGTCCTTGTATCTAACTATACATTTGATTTCTTATCATATTCTAATTCTAATTTTATCCAAAATTAGAATTTATTATAGTTATAGGTTGTAATTCATCTGGATTAATTTTTTTAAAAAAATTATTTCGATTTTTTAATATCAATTAATGCCTGCATGTCAAAAGGTGCATGAGCAGGAACTGACATAACTATTCCACTACCATCATCCATTGTAACAAATGATGCAGGCAAAATAGGTATCAATGAATTAGTTATAGGATTTTCTACCAAATCGCCCTAACAAATTCAGAACCGTTAATTTCGGAAATTATTTTTATATCATAATTTTGAAATTCTAATTTTTTTGCTGCAGGTTTACTTATAATCCATGTTTCATTATTATTTACTATAACCTTAAGATATTTTCCTTATGTTTATCCATAAATTAGTAACACCAAAAATGGTTTCAGGTCTCAATGTAGCTACCGGAAGAAAAACTATGTTCATCTTTCTAGTTTAAATTTTATCAAAGTATATTCTGTAAATGATGGTTCAACATCCCCTAAAGTATCATGCTGACTTACAGGGTTTCCATCATTTGGACACCATCCAACAGGATGAGATCCTTGTTCAATAACACCTAACTTTAAACAATGTTTTAAATTGCCATGAAATAAATTTTTTATAAATTGAATCAATTGTAGTAAATTCTCGTCTCCAATCTATCGAATATCCCATTTCTATCATTCCTGATTTAATTTCATTATGAAAATATTTTGCAATATTCAATGGCTCTACAAAAGAATCAATAATACTCTTGATCAATTAAAAAAATATTTTTAAAATTATCAATTAATTCTTTATCTTTACTTTGGACTCTTTTTGACATTCCAAGTATCGGTGTACCAGTATAATGAAATCCCATTGGAAAGAAACATTAAATCCTTTTAATTTATAATATCGTGCATGAACATCTGCCAAAGTATATGTTCTTCCATGTCCAATATGCTGTGGAGAATTTGGATAAGGATATGCTACAGTAATAAAAAACTTTTTCTTTGAATAATCAATATCAGAATCATTTATTTTATTTTTATTCCAATAATCTAACCATTTTTTTTCAATTAAATTCCAATTTATTTCACTATTTATTATTATTAAATGATTATTTTTATCAGAATCATTATAGAAATTTTGAAAACATTAACTTTAAACAATTAATTATTAGTATTATTTAATTTATCCATTATAAAAATTATTCTTTTTTCACTTAATGAAAATTATTCAAGTTAAATTTATTAATAACAAATAAAAAATGTCATCTAGTAACTATATCTTATTTCCACATTTTTATCTAATATATTATTTGATTTTGCTAACTCTAGTAATTTAGCAATAGATTTTTTTCCTTCTGATTTCATCTCAATTGTAAAATCATTGACATACATTTGAATAAATTTTGTAATAATATTTTTGAGGTGTATTCCTTCCATATTTCGTTGAAAAATTTACTGCCTCATCTAAATGATCAATACTATATCTTAATCGATTCTTTCAGTATATTATCAAATTCAACTATCTGATTCGGATTAAGATGTTTTGAGCTTGCAACATTAATTCCCAATGGAACAGGCAAACCATTAGTTTTTTTATTCCACCAATTACCAAGGTCAAAGATTTTTGTTAATTTCATATCAGAATATGTAATTTGGGATTCATGAATTATTAAACCATAATCAACTTCTTCATTTTTTACAGCATTTGGAATTTCACTAAAAAGCATTTCTTTATAATTCAATTTACCAAATGCTATAGACATCAAAAGATATGCAGAAGTCATTAACACCGGGAATACCAATTATGCCTCCTTCTTGAATTTTATCAATAGAATGTTTTTTAGATATTATTATTGGACCATAGTTTATACCAAAACTTCCTCCACTATTTAAAATTACGTAATCAGACAGATATGCATAAGCATGAGCAGAGATAGCAGTTATGTCCAATTCATGGTTTAATGCTCTTTTATTTAATTTTTCTATATCTTCAACTACATGCTCAATTTCAAAATCCCCAGTAGGAATTAATCCTGCATTCCATAGCATAAAACATGAACGCATCATCAGCGTCAGGAGTATGGCCTACATTTATTTTTAAAACCATAATATTAACAATTGTGTAGTATATTCATGTTGATTATAAAAGTTAAATAATGCACTGGAAAAACTATTATAGGATAGCAAAATCATTAAAAAATATATCACATGAAAAAATTTTCAAATAATTTTGAAAATAATTTTTCAAGGAACGTTTAATAATCCTAAAAAAACTTTTTTGAATTATACCATGCCGAAATTTAAATCAACTCAAGATATTATTAGAATTATTGGAAATAGAGACCAAATTAGAAATTTTGGTGTGATTGCTCATGTAGATCATGGAAAAACTACGATGAGTGATAGTCTGTTAGCAGCATCTGGAATTATTTCTCCATCTGTTGCAGGACAAGCTCTTGCACTTGATTCTATGAAACTTGAACAAAACCGACAGATGACAATTAGAGGGGCAAATGTAACATTATTTTATGAAAATGAAGAGGGCAAAGAATATGTTATAAATATGATTGATACTCCAGGACACATTGATTTTACAGGAAGAGTAACTAGAGCATCTAAGAGCAATTGATGGAGTAGTTGTTGTTTCTGATTCTGTTGAGGGAATCATGACTCAGACTGAAACTGTTACTCGTCAAGCATTAGAAGAAAGAGTTAGACCGGTTTTATATATTAACAAGATTGATAGATTAGTAAAAGAATTAAGATTGGATCCTGCAGCAATGCAAAAATGGTTAGCAAATATCATTGCTGAATTTAATAGACTTGTTGATCTGTATGCAGAACCAGAAATAAAGGAAAAATGGAAGGTCAGTATTCAGGGAAATACTGTTGCTTTTGGTTCTGCCAAAGATAGATGGGGATTTAATTTTAATGTTGCTCAAAAAAAAGGAATAAGCTTTAAAGATGTTTACGATGCATATACATCATCCGACCCGGAGCAATAAAGAAACTATCTGAAAGAGCTCCTTTACATGATGCTGTTTTAGGAATGGTGGTTCAACACCATCCACCTCCTCATGTAGCACAAAAATACAGAATACCAAAGATATGGCCAGGAGATTTGGATTCGGAAATAGGAAAATCTCTTTTGAATTGCGATGAAAAAGGTCCTGCACTTATGATGGTAACTACAATAAATGTTGATCCTCAAGCAGGAAGAGTTGCAACTGGTAGATTGTTTTCAGGTACAATCAAAGATGGCGATGAAGTATATTTAATTGATTCCAAAAGAACATGGAAAGGTTCAATCAGTCAATATTTACATGGGGAACACACGTGAAGTTGTAAATGTGATACCTTGTGGAAATATTCCCGCATTATTGGGTTTGGATTATGCAGTTGCTGGAGAAACAATTTCAACTGTTAAAAATGTTGTTCCATTTGAATCTATCAAATATGTTTCTGAACCGGTTGTTACAATTGCAGTTGAACCTAAACATCCAAAAGATCTTACCCAAACTTGTAGAAGCATCTTCGAAGAATTACTGTAGAAGATCCAAATCTCATTGTAAAGATAAATGAAGAATCAGGAGAAACACTCATGGCAGGAATGGGAGTCTTGCATCTTGAGATTGCATACTTCTTTGCTTCAAGAAGCAGGTCTAGATATCAAGACCACCCAACCACTTAATTAACTATAGAGAAACAGTAAAAGTAAAACGGGAATAATTATGAGTAAATCACCAAATAAACATAACAAAATTTTCATGAGAGCAGAACCATTAAGCGAGGAAGTTATTGAAATGATCAAAACAGGCAAATTGCATGAAGATATGGATAAAAAAGAATTATCAAGGCTATTAAGAGAAAAAGGATGGAGTACTGATGAAGCAAGGAGTGTAGTCACAGTTGACCGAAGTGGCAACATGCTATCTGACGAAACAAAAGGTGTTCAATTTATTCAAGAGTCCATGGATTCAATCAAATCAGGATTTGATGATGTTATCCATTCTGGACCTATAGCACAAGAATCTGTTAGAGGTCTCAGATTTGTATTGCATCACTTTGTTCCTCACGAGGATCCTGCTCACAGAGGTCTTGCACAATTATTACCTGCAACAAGAAGAGCAATGCTCGGGTCAATGTTAATTGCAAATCCATGTACTTTTAGAACCAATATTAGGGATAGAAGTAAAATGCCCTCAGGAACAAATTGGAACTGTGGCAGGGATATTGTCTAGTAAAAGAGGAAAATTACTAAATGTTGATCAAAAAGGAATTATTGCAATTATTTTAGGTGAAGTTCCGGCATCAGAAACATTTGATTTGTCAGAATTAATGAGAGGTGGAACAGCTGGAAAAGCTATGTGGAGTACTTACTTTAAAACATGGCAGCCTGTACCTCAATCTGTTTTAAAGAATATTGTTACAGACATTAGAAAAAGAAAAGGATTAAATCCAGAGCCTCCATCACCAGATGAATTCATAGATAAAGAATAAAACAATCTTTTATTTTATTCTATTTTATTTTATTTTATTTTACACGAATTCAAATATGCTTTTTAATAATTTTTGCCATAGTCATCATATTTATAATTAAAATTGGTATACTAATTGAAATAAACATTATCTGATATATACCTTAAATAGGAAAATGTAATTAATGAACTGAAACCCGCTATGAATAAAAAAAACTTCCTGCACAGGTTGGACAACCAACAAATAATCCTGAAGAAATTCCTAAAAAACTCAAAAAAATTTCGTTTGGATAATTTCATTGATTTTAGTTGTTTCAATAAATATAATATTAAATGTCATATTAAAACCAACTAAAATGGATATAACTAATCCTAAAAGAAAATTTATAGGGATTAAAAGAAAAGAAAAATTACTGTTGATAGAAACTATTAACATTGGAACATATCCTAGAGAATTACAACAAATTATTAAATTATATTTCGGATAGATAATTTTTTGCGGTATATTCATATTATCTCTTTTGCTATTCATGGCATCATCTTTTGCATATCATATTACCATGTTTTGCTGATTGAGCATACTGGGAAATAAAGAAAAAACTGTACCATCATTATTAAAAATAATAAAAAAATTAGAAAGAAAACCAAAAAATACAAAATAAATGATTGTATATATATAAAAAGTATTTTTATAGAGTTTGAATTTCAATGGAAATTGAATATGATGAATTAATTTCAGAAGGATCTTCTTCGTAATACTTTTTTGAAAAAAAAGCCATCCTTATGCCAATAATAATAAAAAATATACAAATAAAAAAACCAAAAGAACCATTTCTGCAAAATAATAAAAGACTGATTAATAAATATAGTAATTGCCAGGCGAAGTATCTATAGAGTAAAAATAAAAGACCAATAATAAAGACAATCCACTAAATATGGAAAGATATATTCCTTTTTTATAATTTAAAGAAAAAGATTCTTCATTTTTATTTATCAATTAGATATTATTGTCAAATCGCAGTAAAATATGAGTTTTTAAATCTGAAAATTTTTAATTAACTCAATTATTTTATAAAAAAATATTAAATGTAATAAATTTTTTTTATTTTTTTTTGGATTATCCTATAATATTAAAAAATGTATCTCGCTGAACTGGATTTCTCCCTATTTCATTGATTAAAAATTTTAATTCTTGAGCAGAAGTTTGATTAAATTTGCCAGCAGCCTTAAAAATTTCCTCTGAAAATGCGGTTCCAACCAGGTCGCTTCCACCATAACAAAGGGCTACCTGTGCTAATTTCTTTCCTAAAGCTACCCAATAAACTGATATATTCTTTAATGAGTATAAAATAATAATCTTGAAACGGCAATAATTCTTAAGTCATAAGTAGATGGACTCTCTGAAATTAAGGTATGTTGTTTTTCTAGTTCTGTATTTTCCAAACTAAATTTTAAAGGAATAAATGTTGTAAACCCATTAGTTTTTTTATTTAGTTCTCTTAATTTTATTATATGATCTACAATGTCTTCAGGTTTTTCAATATGTCCAAATAACATTGTACAATTGCCTTTTAACCCAAGATTATGTGCTTGATATACAGTATCAAGCCATTCATCTCCCTGAACATTTTCCTATAACTATTTTATCACGAGTTTGTTTGTTGAAAATTTCTGCACCTCCACCAGGTAAATGCATCAACCCTGCTTCTTTTAATCGCCTGAAGTAACTTCTTTTATTGAATTTCGTGTTAGTTTTAGAAATAAAGAAATATTTCTGCTGGAGTTAGTGCTTTGATTATAATTTTTGGAAATCTTAATTTTATTAACTTAAACATATTCTCATAATACTCCAAGTCCAAGTTTTGCATTAAATCCACCGACAATATGAAGTTCCGTGGCACCCATATTATCAACTGCAATTTCAACTCTTTTAACTATCTGCTCTGGCTGTTAAAGTATAGGCATCATTATCTTTTTCTTTTCTGTAAAATGCACATAGTTGACAACTAGCAACACATATATTTGTATAGTTCAAATAGTATGAGGAAACAAAACTAACATTATTTCCAATCAATTCTTTTCTTAATTTGTCGGCAGCTGCACCTAGTAAAAAAAGGTTTTCATCATTCATTAATTCCAACCCATCGTTAAAATTTAATTCTTCTCCTGAAAGTAATTTTTTCAAGTGAAGAGGTAGGTTTGATAATCGTATTGGACAATAAATATCCAATAATATTTTTTAAAATATAAGTGCTTTTAACTTAAAGATTAAATTGAAGCAACGATTAAATAATTTGTTACTTGGTTAATATCCATATTTTTGAATACTCTTTAAAAAATTCTGATATTTATAATATAATAAATAATATAATTAATAAAGGTAATGTTGCAGATCAATGAAATTGTAACCCTATTGGAAACCAAAGACATTCAGCATCTTGGATTGGTAAGTAATTATCTAAGAGAACAATTATTTGGAAAAACTGTTACTTTTATAAATAACTTAATACTCAATTATACAAACGTTTGTATTACATACTGTAAATTCTGTGCTTTTTATAGACCTCCAAATCATGATGAATCATATACGGTATCAAAAGAGGAAATATTAAATAGAATTATTTTTGCAAAATCAAACTTTAATATAAAACAAGTTTTATTTCAGGGAGGCCATAATCCAAAATTAAATATTGAATATTATGAAGATATATTCAAATCAATAATAAAAAAATGCCCTGACGTTGCTATTCATGGCTTATCGGCATCGGAAATAGATATGATTTCAAGAGTTAATCGCTCAAGTTCTTTTGAAGTTCTTCAAAGATTAAAAGAGGCCGGGTTAGACACACTTCCTGGAGCAGGTGCTGAGATTTTAGATGATGAGGTAAAAAAGGTCATAAGTCCATTAAAAATTTCAAGCGATACATGGCTAAAGATAATGGAAGAAGCTCATAGACTGGGTATTAAATCTTCGGCAACTATGATGTATGGAACGGTTGAAACTATTGAACAAAGAGCACGTCATTTATTAAAGATATTGAATTTACAGAGAAAAACCAATGGTTTTATGGCTTTTATACCATGGAGTTTTGAACCAAATAAAACAGAAATGCAAGAAAAAGGATTGATTAATTTTCCTCTTGGTGGATTAGAACTATTAAAAATGATCTCTGTATCTAGAATAATCTTTAATGGTTTGATTGACCATCTACAATCTTCATGGCTTACAAATGGCATTGGAATGGCACAATTAGCTATATTTCATGGCTCAGATGATTTTGGAGGGACATTAATTGGAGAAGAAGTTGTTAGTGCTACTGGAGCAAGATCTACGGAGTTGTTATCTTCTAACATAATCAATTCAATTAAATCAATGAAATATATTCCCGCAGAAAGAGATAATAACTATAAAATAATAAAACAATATTGTTAATTAATTCTAAATTTTATAAAATTCTATTATTATTGTAGTTACCTTAAAACTACTATATTAATAAAACAAGAGAGTTGTTTTTTATAATTATTAACAGTAATACAGAATCTATTGACAATTCTTACTTTTTTACATTTTAATGTCTAAGCAAGATAAAAGCAGATACTTTGGTTGCTAGTATTTTTTTAAAACATAAATCAAACAATTTGTAAATATTTTATCGAATTATAATAAAGATTATTAATTTTAGAATTTCATTTTCATTTACATTAATTTTAATTTTTAAAATACATATAAATCAATTATAAATAGATTTATAAGTATATTTATTTAGAATTCATAACTGTGCCAGTAGGTATAGATGACATGGCCATCTACATTCCGAAACTTTATATCGATTACAAAGACTTTGCTGAAGCAAGAGGAATTGATCCTCAAAAATTAGAATATGGTATTGGAATCAAAAAGATGGCCTTGGCAGATGCTAATCAAGACCCTGCATGTATGGCTGCAAATGCATGTTTAAGAGTAATGAAAAAAAATGATTTAAATCCACAAGATATTGGTAGAATTTATGTAGCAACAGAGTCTTCCTTAGACGAATCAAAAGCTATGAATTCATTTGTAATTGGAATGCTAGAACAAGTTTATGGCGAGAGATTCATTAGAGCATGCTGGTGGTATTGAATGTAAATTTGCATGTGTTAGTGGATCATATGCATATATGATAATGCAAATTGGATTAGAGCAAGGGAAAATAATGAACAAATCTGCAATAGTTATTGTAAGCGATATTGCTAAGTATGATATTGGTTCTGCTGGCGAATATACTCAAGGAGCTGGTGCTGTTGCTTTACTTATAAAAGATAACCCCAGATTATTGGCATTTGATGAGAAAGTTACATCAACAATAATAAAAAATGAATATGATTTCTATAGGCCATTTGGAAAAGTAACACCCCTTGTAAATGGAATTTATTCAAATTTGCTTTATCTGATTCAAGTAAGAAAGGCACTTGAAGCATATAAAGAAAAGGCAATAAAATTAGGTTTTATAAAACTCAAGGAAGATGAATCTATTACCGACCACATTGATTACATCAATGTACATTTACCATATAGAAAGAATGGGCGAAAAAGCATTAGCATATTTGTTAAGACATGAGTGGAGACATTTACCCAGATGGAAAGATATAATTTCTCAAATAAAATTAAATGAACCAATACCCAAAGATCCAAGAGGAACTATCGAATCATTAATTGCTGATACAGAATTTATGAAAGCAGATGAAAAATTTAGAAGAGAATTTATGAAAACCAGTTATTATAAAGAAATTTTTGATAAAAAAATGTCATCATCATTAGAAGCATCTGCTCTGATTGGAAATCTTTACACAGCTTCAATGTATATGGGATTTAGAAGTTTAGTTGAATTTGAAAATAAAAAAGGATTAGATATCTACAATAAAAGAGTTGGATTTGGATCATATGGAAGTGGATGCAGTGCAATGGTTTTCTCAGGCGTATTTCAAGAAGATTATAAAGAAATAGCAAACAAAATGGATTTAGATAAAGAAATAGGAACGAGAACAAAAATATCTATTGACGATTATGAAAAATTACATAATAATACTAAAAAATTTAGTGAATCATTTTTAAATGGAGAAAATGAATTTATTCTTGTAAGTATAGGAGGAATAACGGCAGATAGAGCTGGTTTCAGAGAATATTGCTTTGCATCCTAGAATCCTTTATTGTTCAATTAATTCATTATTAAAAATTAAATTTTGCTTTTTATTTCTCTTCTACATTTATTTTTCATTCTATAATTTTAAAATTAATTTTTTGTTTTTTAAATAAATCAATTAATAAATTTGATTGATCTTTATTTTCAAACTCCAAACTCAAATAAACACCAGCAGTTCCGGCTGGAATATTTGAACTAAGTCTATCATGAACAACTTCCACTATATTTACATGAGCTTTTGAAATTTCATCTACAATATTTTTCAAGGCTCCCGGTTTATCTGGAAGTTCTACAAATATCTTTAATAATCGACCTGTTTGCATTAATCCTTTTGCAACAACTTGGCCTAAAAGATACATATCAACATTCCCTCCAGATACTATGGAAACAATATTTTTATTTCTTGATTTACACTTTTCATCAGTTAAAAGATATGCAAGTGATGCAGCGCCGGCAGGTTCTGCCACTATTTTTGATTTTTCCATTAGCAAAAACATTGTTTTTACAATCGAAAGATCATCAACCAAAACAATTTCATCTACGTATTTTTTTACCATTTCAAATGTTAGTTCTCCAGGAGTTTTAACCGCAATTCCATCTGCAATGGTATATCCTGTCTGAATTTTAGTTATTTTATTCTCCTGTAAGGATTTTTTCATTGTAGGAAATGCTGTAGATTCTACTCCAATAATTTTTACATCAGGTTTAAGGGATTTTAAAACCAAAGAAATACCAGCAATTAAACCCCCTCCACCAACTGGAATATAGATTTCGTCAATTTGCTTTAAATCCTCAATTATCTCTAAACCAATAGTACCTTGCCCTGCAATAACATCTGGATCTTCAAAGGCAGGAATTATGGTTTTATTTTCTTTTTCCGCAATTTCTTTTATAAATGATGATGATTCATCATAATCATTTCCATATAATATTACTTTTGCTCCATAAGATTTGGTAGCAGATATTTTTGCAGGAGATGCATTTTGTGGCATAACTATAGTACATGGTATATTGCTCATAGAAGAAGCATAAGCTACTCCTTGAGCATGATTACCTGCAGAAGCAGCTATTACTCCATTTCTATTTGAATCCCTAGGCAAATTATTTATTTTTGTAATCGCACCTCTTACCTTAAAAGACCCAGTTTTTTGGAGACATTCAAGTTTTAAATAAATATTATTTCCACACATATCAGAAAATGTATTTGACCTTATCATGTCAATTTTTCTAATACGCGACTGTGATAATATTTTTTGAGCTTCTTTTATATTTTCTAAATCTATAATGGAAATTTTTTTTCCCAATTAAAAAAAGATTTAGGTTTATTTAAATATAGAGGTTAAAAAATATCGGCTCTGAATGATTCTACAAGGTATAGATGTGGGATTTATTTGTGGCGTAAACTAATGATGAATGCGTCTGTAAATGAAAATGAATAGAATATTTGCTTTAAGGTTGAAATTATTAAAAATAAAGGTCATAAAACAACAATATATATCATTTTATATTATGCAGGTAATTACAAAATTATTAACTTATTGTGAGAATGTAAATATTTCTATTTTCATTTGTTATTATTTCAAAATCTTTGAATTGATATGGCCAAACATCAAAAATAAAATAGATATTACAATAATTACAATAAAGCATTATCCTTATAATTAAAGTAAAATATTAAATTAGATTTTTAATTACAAAATAGGTATCTACATATATTCTTTAAGAGTTTTTTTAAAAAGTTCAATAAGCGAAGAGAACTCTTGTTCTATTCTTATAAACTCTGCTTTTTTAATTTTGTCAAAATCGATTACCGATGTCTTTTCGCGGGTTTTCTTATTTTTTATTAACTCCAAATCCATATTATATGCTAATCCTTCTTCGCCAATCATCAATTTATTTGAGTCAATCGATGCCAGATTTATTTGATATAGCTCGATCATGAGATTTTCGAGATCCTTTTTTAAAGTATCAATTAATTGTAAATTTTGTTCTAGTTGAGGAAAACTATCTTCCAATTTAGCTGCTTTTTCAGAAAGATCTTTCGCTAGATTTTGTTTAGTAAAAAGTTCTTCAAATAACTCCGTATTACCTATTTCCTTATATCCTAAATTATCTAATTCTTGTTGTATGATTTGATTACCTTTTATTGAAATTTCCTGTTTGATATTAAAATTATTTTCTTCTAATTCCCTGATTTTTTTATTTATATTAATAACATCTTTATCAAGTTTATAATATAAAAGTGAATGAAATTGTATTCCCATATAGATATAAAAATAATAATTTTCTATTTCATTACTCACTTGGAAAAAAATTCTGTGTAGGTCGTCTGTTTTTGTAGATTGTACAGGAACAACCTTCCAGCTTTTAAGGGATTTGGTTTCTTTTTCTTTATTAAAAAAATAATTCAATACTCTATTTGGATCAAAAGTATTTGTTTCAATAACGGTAAAATCAGCCAACATGACCTTCATTTGTATGGTTTCAAGGTTTTTTTTTATGGAGTTTTCAAAACTATCCCTAAGGTCTTTATCTATTTTATTTATAAAATTAATAAATTCATTATTATTTCCTTTCACATTAATAGGTAATCTCATAAAAATATACAATTAAAATATATCAATTATTATTTAAATACGCTACTATGTATAATATACATTCTCAAGTTAATGAAAAAGATACAGATATCGATGCCTGTTTATAATATCAAATCTAGCAAAAAAATAAGATATTTTCAAGATATTTTTGGTAATTATGCTTATTACTCTTTTTTGATGAACTAGATTAATATATTTCTAAAAACTTATTTTAATTATCAAAAATCATTTTTAGGTTGGAGCGTTCAAAAGTATCAGCAAGAAAAGATACTAGTAAAAAGAAAAGAAATTAACAAGTTTATTATAGATACAGCTTATTAAAATATCTTTACTGCCATCTTGGGCCAGATACAGACGGGAAAATTAAAAGTATCATAATTGCTATCGATAAAGATACAAAGCATGAATGTTACAGAGCACAATTTATATAATATAATGTGAAATAATATTGCAAACACCCAGAGAGTTTCAACAACAGATAGTTATACATAATATTCTTAAATTTTTAGGTTTTTAATGCTTAAACTTCATCTACTTTTTTTGTAAATAGTAGCAAGCGAGAAAAGTAGTATTGAACGAATAGGTACTGAAATTCATGAATGTGATTTTCAGAATATGTTCTTTGAGACAATATAAGATTTATACGATCATATTTAAAATTAACTCTCTTTTTGTAGATGTCTTAACAATAGGACATGGTTTACAAAGTTAATAGAACAATATCATATCAATAGATTAAAATAATATATTATAATTTAATATGCAATGCCTACTGCATATATATTGATAAATAGTATTTTAGGAAAAGAAGAAGAAATAATAAAACAGATATCACAAATAAATCAAGTTAAAGAGGTACAGGGTACTATGGAGTACACGATATTTTCGTTAAGATTCAAACCGAATCGGTAGACGAAATGAATAACACCATCACATCAAATATAAGAAAAATAAATGGTATAACATCAACTGTAACTCTCGTTTCAATACCAGAGCAAGGTGGAAAAGATTAAAAACTTTTAACTATTTTTTAAGACCATATAAAATTAAAAGAGTGATTTTTTAAGACCATATAAAATTAAAAGAGTGGTTAATCCCACACTTGCCCAGCCAACAGATCCAACTATAAGAAATATTGAATAAATAGGTATTAAAAGAGCTACTGCAGATATTGCAGCACCCATGCACCATATTAAAAGTAAAATTTGTATATTAATATTTGAAATTATCGTGTGTCTTTTAACCCCGAATGTCTTCATCAAAACCTTGTAACATATTCAAAATTTTTCCACAATTGTTACACATTTGATATTCTACAAAATCAAAATCATTATATTTTCTATATGCAAAAACATCCTTGTGAGAACAAAAAATTTTTTTTAGGTTTGTTTTCATTATTTCCACGCTCCAACATTTTCTAATAGTGCCGCCGGTGAGATTTGATCTCACGACAGCTCGGTCTTCAGCTTCACCCTATTTTAATAGTCGAGTGCTCTACCAGGCTGAGCTACGACGGCACACAGAATGTTTTGTATTTTTTAAATATATATATTATTGCTTTGCTATTAACTAATAGATAGTAGGATTATTTTAGGGGTAAATTATAAAGTGTATTTTTGTAGAAAAATCAATCTAAATCCTAATTAAGGATTAACAATATTTAAAGTAATTAGCGATGATAAATCAAGAAAACCTAAGCAGTTCAGCTAATGAGTCATCCTCAATTTTAGAAAGCCCTGAAGAGAAAAAAAGAAGGTTTCTTATAGAATTTGAAAATCCTTTTAAGTGTGATAAATGCAATGAACGATTTAAAAAGAAAAAATATTTAAGGGAACATAAATCAGAGGTTCATGCATATTAATTTCTTTTTATAAATAAACTTGGAATTTTAAATTTTTTAGTGCATTTACGGGTTTGTATATTAATAATAAAATTATTTAATACAATATTACAATATGAAAATTTATACTAAAACCGGAGATAATGGAGAAACCAGTCTTTTCAACGGTACACGAGTAAAAAAAAATAATAAGAGAATAATAACTTATGGAACAATAGATGAAGCTAATAGCCACTTAGGACTACTTTTATATTATATAAGACAAGATGAAAGACTAAAAGACATTGAAGACCTATTATTCAAAATACAAAATCAATTGTTTATTTTGGGTAGTGATTTAGCAAATCCAGATACAAAATCAAAAGATTATCCTAGAATTAATAACGAGGATGTAATTTATATTGAAAAATCAATAGATAAACTAGAAGAAACCCTAGAACCGCTAAAATCTTTTATTTTACCCGGAGGATCTATTGAAGCTTCATATTGTCATATAATTAGAACGATAATCAGAAGGGCAGAAGTAAATATTACTGGTTTATTTTTAGATAACGAGATTAATAAAAACGGTTTAATTTATTTAAATAGATTATCGGATCTTTTTTTTATATTTTCCAGAATTATTAACAAAATCAAAAATATTCAGGATATACCATGGAAACCATCATAAATTTTGATTGCGATTAAATAAAATCAAATATAGAAACCATAATTTGCAGTTTTTTCTAAATTATGATGCTTTATTTGCGAGCACTAATCACATATTTTTGATATTGGTAGAACAACAATACATAACAAACAGATACTTTAAAGAAAAATAGGTTGAATATATATTATTAAATCGTTATCTATAAAAACAAATAAAATTTCGCTTTTTATATATGAATGTTGTATCTAACAATTGTTGTACCATTTACCAAACCTGTGTTCAATTTTATGACATAAATTATAATAGTTTAAAAAGAAAAATAAGTTATTTAAAAAGAATCACTAAAATTAACCTTATAGGAGCAAAGTTTCTTTTTTTTAAAAAAATGTCAAATAAAGCTTGTTAATCTTGTTACAAAGAATTAAATTGATTTTATTTTCGTTTTGATGATATGACACAGATCACAAATGTATTGCTTATGTTGATATTTACCATATTTTTATCAATTATTGCGACTTTTTTGACAATTATTCTAGACAAGGTATTTGACATACATACTCTTGTAGCGAATATCCCGCGATTAATTACATACAACAGTAATTTTATACAAGATATTTAAGAAAAAGTACATGCTACATAATTTATAATGATTAGGCAAAAATTTAGCATAGAGAAAATATTAAATTTTGTAGATCATTTCTATAAATTAAAAGAAATAGAAAGAACAGGCTGGAAAACAAAACTACAATTAAAAAATTCAGAATCAGTAGCAGAACATACTCTAAGCATGATTGTTTTAGTTATGATATTTGCAGAATATAATAATTACACATTATCAAGAACCATAAAAATGATCAAAATGGCATTAATTCACGATTTAGGAGAATCCATCATTGGAGATTATATTCCAGAAACAATAGAAAATGAAAAGAAAAAAAAATTAGAAAATGCTGCAATGCAAAACATACTCTTAAAAATCCCATGGACGCCAATTAAAAGAAAATATATCAAAGTATGGAATGAATTTAATGATAACAAAACAGAAACCTCAAAATTGATTCATTTTTTTGATAAACTGGAAATGGTTATTCAAGCCAAATATTATCTAAAGAATAATAAAAATATAAATAAAAATGATATAATTCCATTTTTTGATTCGGCACTAAGATATATTAATGAAAACTATAAAGTCAAAAGTAATAGAAAATTACAAGAGGTTGACAAAATAAAAAATATAGATGAAATAGAACAAATATTACTTTATTTAAATAAATAGGTATATGCAATATTTTGTAGCCTTAAAAATTGGAGAAAAGAGAGTAAAAGATGCTCAAGAGTTTTTATCCAAATTCATTGATAATAACCAAAATCAAGCAATGCCTGCACTTGCTCTTAAAGACAATAAAACAAATATATGGGAACCTGTCGGAGAAGAAAACTACTATGGTATTGTAAAGGGAGACCAAGGATATCTCATCGCAATTTGTGATAAAAATGGCATAGCTGAAAGCTATTGCAAATTGGTTTACGGAGGAAAAAAAAATTGAAATAGAAAATAATTTGAAAACTAAAGCAAATATAGAACAATATCTTGGAAATATTTCTTTACCGGTTTAAACTATGTATAAGGATTAAAAAGAAATTTTAAAACCCATTTGGATTAACTATCATAATTGGAAAAATTCGAACAAGAAATAGAAGTTAAAGGACATTTAGTCGATTCTTCAATTCTTACCCGTATTTTTGATAATATAATGGATTTAAAGGGCGACTTTACAGTTTTAGAATTTTCCATTGGAAAAAGGAAAAAAGATTATAGCTATGCTCGACTTCTTGTTAAAGGAAATAGCAAGGAACACTTGTCAAATATTTTAGAATTCCTTTTTAGGGAAGGAGCGACATCCATCTCCTTAGACGAAGTAAAATGTATTAGCTCGCCAAAAGATATGGTTTTACCAGATGATTTTTATAGCACTACCAATAACCCAACACAAATTTTCTTTCATGGTCAATGGATAAACGTAGAAAACATGATGATGGATAAATGTATTGTTTTAGATCCACAGAATAAAATTGCACAATGTAAAATCAATAGAGAAGTTAAAAAAGGTGACCTGGTAGTTACCGGAGAAAGAGGAATAAAAATAATACCCCAAGAACGACCAAGAGAAGGAGTCGACATGTTTCAGTTTATGAGTAGTTCAAGTTCAAGTGAAAGACCATCTCAACAAATAGCCAAAAAAGTTGCAGATGATCTATTTAAAACCAAACAGCAGAATGGAAAAATAATTGTTGTTTCAGGACCGGTGATAGTACACTTCTGGTTCTGCAGATATTTTAGCGAAACTAATTAGATATGGCTATGTTGACGGAATTTTAGCAGGAAATGCATTAGCTGTTCATGATATAGAAAACGCATTGTTAGGGACCTCGTTAGGAATGCATGTTGATGATGGTACTTTAGCGATTAGAGGTCATCGTAATCATATGGTAATAGTAAATGAAATTTTCAAAGCAGGCTCAATCAAATCAATGGTAGAAAATAAAATTCTCAAGAGTGGAATAATGTATGAATGTGTGATTAACAAGGTCCCATTTGCTTTATGTGGCTCGATAAGAGACGATGGTCCTATACCCGATGTTATTACCGATATTGTTGAAGCTCAAAAACAATATAAAAAAATATTAAAAGATGCAAAATTGGTTTTAATGTTATCATCAATGCTTCATTCAATAGCAGTAGGTAATATGATACCTGCATCTGTAAAGGTAATTGCAGTAGATATAAACCAACCTGTCGTAACCAAACTACTAGATAGAGGAACTACACAAGCAATAGGCATAGTAACAGATATAGGATCTTTCCTACCATTAATAATGAAACATTTGGATTTATTAATCAATTCCAAATAGTAACATTTTGTTAAAAAAATAATATATTCTTATTAAAGTTCAAAAAAAATGAAACTTTCTATGAATTATTAAATGTACATCGGATCATCATTTATCCATTTTATTTTTTTCTAATAAATCCTTTATTAATTTCAAGGTTATTTGTGGATCAGCTCTTCCACTAGTTTTTTTCATTATTTTACCCAAAACAAAATTATTAACATTTGGATTGGTGACAGATTGTTCTACTAAATGTTTTTCATTGTTTAAGATATCATTAATATATTTTGTTAAAAGATCTGGATCTTTAATTTTTTCAACTTTTATTGTTTCGCTTATTTTAAGTGGACTCTCTCCTGTTCTAATACTTTTATTAAATATATCTTTGGCAGTATTTCGATTAATAGATGATTCCTCAACAAGTTTTGCTATGTCTGCAATCTGTTGGGGAGTTACTGGCGTGTTAAAGACTCGATTTCTGGAGAAGAGATTATTATCATTAAATTCAACTTTTTCTTCATTTTCATCATTATTTTTAGAAAGATAGTTCGTTTATAATCCAGTTGGATATTTCTTTTGGAGAATTATATAATTTTATAGATTCCTCATAAAAATCACTTATTTTTTTATTATTTACTAGAATAATCGAGATATGATCAGAGAGTTGATGAATATCTTTATACCTTTTTAATCTTTCAATTGGTAATTCAGGCATTTTCTCTTTAATTTCTTCCTTAAAATTAGAACCCAAAAGGATTCTTGGAATATCAGGTTCGGGAAAATATTTGTATTCGTCTTCCTCCTCCTTTGTCCTTGCAGAAATAGTTATTTTTCTTTTTTCATCCCAATGTCTTGTTTCAGATTTAACTTTTATTTCATGAATAGACAATGTTTTTTGGCGGGTAACTTCATAAAATATAGATTTTTCCACATCTTTGAACGAGCTAATATTTTTTATTTCCACCTTTTTACCCCCTTTAATTGAAACATTAACATCGCATCTTACAGCACCCTCCAAATTTGGATCTGAAACACCTAAATATTCAAAAATATTAGTAATTTTATTAAGAAATAGTCTAACTTCGCTAGCAGAAGTAAAATCCGGCTCTGTCACTATTTCAACCAATGCTACACCTGCTCTATTATAATCTATAAGACAATAGTTAGTTAATTTGGAATTATTATTTTCATATACAATTTTGCCAGGATCTTCTTCTAATTGAATTCTTTTAATTCGTACAATTTTTCTCTTTATATTGTTTTAGTTTTATTATCATCACTATTATCATAATACTGTAGATATCCATCATATCCAATACTACTTATTTCATATGAATTGTATTGAGTTATTTGAAAGTTCTTTGGTAAATCTGGATAAAAATAATTTTTTCTATAAAATGTGATTTTTTCTGGAACATTACAATTAAATGATATACATATCATGGTAGCATATTCTACTGCTTTTTTATTTAACAATGGCAACGAACCAGGTAGACCAAAGCAAATAGGGCATGTATTTATATTTGGTTTGAGATTTCTATAATTAGAAAAGCAACCACAAAATAATTTTGTTTGTAAACTTGTTAATTGACAATGAATTTCTAAGCCGATCTTTACATTTTCCTCATTCACAGCAATATCATTATTATCACCATGAGTATATTCAAAATCTTTCAATTGTTGAGTATCCTCTTTAGTTTTAATCATATCTTGGGATTCCATTCATTGAATTTATCATCTTTTTCAAAAAAAGTTGCAATATCTAATAATTTCTGTTCATTTAATTCATTTGATAATAATTGTAAGCCTATAGGTAATCCATCTTTACTAAAACCTGCCGGTATCGATATAGCAGGTAATCCAGATAAATTAGCAAGAATCGTATAAATATCTAAATTATATAATTCTAAAGGTTTCGAACCTTTTTCACCTATTTTAAAAGGCAATATAGGCATTGTAGGCAAGAGTAAAACATCAAAAAGTTTAAATAATTTATTAAATTCATTTTTTATTATATTTCGGATTTTTTGAGCTTTTAAATAATATTTTCCATAATAACCAGCTGAAAGAACAAAAGATCCTATCAAAATCCTTCTTTTGACTTCTTCTCCAAAATTTGAACGCACATGAGAATAATAACTGTTCCATTCATATCCTTCTGGATTAAAATCAAAACCATATCGAATATTATCAAATCTTGAAAGATTGCTACTTGCCTCAGCAGTAGCAATAATATAATAGGCAGCCAATGCAAAATCAGAATAATTTATGGATGTTTCTTTAACATCAAAACCATATTCTTTTAACTATCACTATTTTTTTATTTATTGTTTTGACCACTTGTTTTTCAGAGATATCAATTAAATTAGATATTATTCCCACTTTATAGTTTTTGGATAGGATATTATCAATGTTATTTATAGTATAATCAAATTGTTTATTCATAGTGGTATCATCGCTTAAATCATGACCGCATATAGTATTTAAAATTAAAACAATATCATTAACAGTTCTGGCAATAGGTCCTATTTGTTCAAGTGAATTTGAATATGATACTAATCCATATCTACTAACTGTTCCATATGTTGGTTTCATACCTATAACAGAACAAAAACTAGAAGGACATCGAATAGAACCACCAGTATCTGAACCTAATGCCATAGGAACCTGTAAAGATGAAACAACTGCAGCACTACCCCCTGATGAACCACCAGCAACATATTCATTATTCCAAGGATTATGGACAGCTCCATAATGAGAAAATTCTGAACTGGTCCCCATCCCAAATTCATCCATATTCAATTTGCCAATTATTAAAGCATCTTGTTTTTCAAGTCGATCAATTACAGTAGCATTATAAGGAGATACATATTCTTGCAACATTTTTGAAGCACAAGTAGTTTTTAAACCTAAAACGGAAATATTATCTTTAATTCCAATTGGAATTCCTAGTAATCTGCCCATTTTTTCTTTATTTTTAATTTTATTGTCGATTTGTTTTGCTTTTAGTAAAGCAGATTCAAAATTTTTAGAGATAAATGAGTTAACCTGTTTATCTATCTTGTTGATTCTTTCAAATATCAAATTAATATATTCTTCTGCAGACACCTCTTGATTTTTAATTTTTTGAGAAATCTCGTATCCAGATAATTTATACAAATCAGACATTTTTAAATCCTAGGACCTATTACGTAACCATTTTTTTTATTATGGAATTTAAAATTAAATGAGATGTCTTCTTCAATACCAGAATTGGAGTCTATTTTTTTTTGTGGCAAATCATCACGTAAATCATTCATTTTTTTTTCTATCTTTAAATAATTACCGGAAACAGAGGTAATGTCGATATCTGGATTACTTGAATATCACATCATTCATTTCAAATTCGTCCAATTTATTAAAAAAAGATATTATCTCTTTAATTTTATTATCTGTCTGTTGAATTTCAGAATCTTCTATTTCTAATTTCGATAGATGCACATAATTTTTTTATATCATAGTATTCTGACATTTTGAATTATAATAAAAATTATTCTTCTCCTTTTGTATATAATTTTTTGTACGTATTATAATTATACTTCAATCAATCTATTATACGAATAATAATGTTAGATAATTAATTAAAATTTCAAAAAAATACAGTTTATTTTCAATATTCATAGAAAATATTATTTTATTTCTAAAAGATTATAAAAAATATAAATATAAAATTAACAGTAAATAAGAAATTTAAATATTCCATATCTTAATATATAACGAATAAGTCAATTATCCAATATTATAAATTCTTTGTTAAATTGATATTTTATAATTTTTAAAGCAGTAAATGGTTATAGTAGTATATGGATACTTTTGAATGCATTTCTACCAAGTTTGAGGTAAGAGAATTTAATAAAAAACAGGTTCCCTCTGAAATTAAGATGAAAATACTAGAAGCTGCACGATCAACAGGTTCGGGTCTCAATACCCAACATTGGAGATTTATAGTTATAGAAGATAAAGAAAGACTAAAAAAATTGGCAGAAGATAGCATGAGCGGAAAATGGGTTATTGATGCAAATTTTGCAATAATAATATTGACAAATCCAAAGTATAGTTTTCATCTTATAGATGCTGGAAGAGTATTACAGAATATGCAGATGGCCGCATGGAATTATGGAATTGGTTCGGGATTATATACCAAAATAAATGAATCAAAACTTAAAAGTGATTTTGGGATTCCAAATGAGTTGACTCCCTCTGTAATAATGGGTTTTGGCTATCCCGCAAAGAATTTTAAAAATAAAACAAAGGATCGCCTACCTATTGATAAACTTGTTTATCATGAAAAATATTCTTAATCTAACAACATACAATTTAATTTCAAAACAAAATGATTTATTTTATTTATCTATTTTTATATAGTAAAAATAATTCCATAGACTCTAAAGTTAAGGAAAAAGCTTTAGCCGTCCCTATTGCTCATCCTTTATGTTATATCAAGTAAGAAAGATAACAAAACTTGAAGATATATTATTGTATATTCTTTATCATATTTATTTTAACGGTCTTTCGTTAAGAAAAACAGCTAAAGCATTATCGAGATTTATTAAAAGAAACCCCAGTGTAATAAGAGATTGAATTCGAAAATAAACCTACAAGATTGTTTTTAAGAGAGTAAATATTGCAGAATTTATAATCGATGAAACTCGATTAAAAGTTGTTATTGTTGTTCCGAATACATCTGGCTCTGGGTTACCATTATTGAATCTTAAACTAAGAGCATTCTTGCAATAAGCATTTTAAAGAGTAAAATATGTGTTTGTGGTGGCAGAGCATTTTCTACCGGATATTGTGGATGAGCATGACAAGCCAACATCCAGTTTCAACAGCGATGGGGAAACGTGGTATTCAGCCACCGCAAGCTTGTAAGTACCTGAAACTCAATTACCATATCTATTCATCATTATACTAGAAAAGTTTGATAGAAAGGAAGGACTATTCAGTATCAAAGATAGAACTAATGAAGGATTTGATGACGATTATTTTCAATGTCGAAAAAAGAATTGTAAACTTGCTTTTGCAAAATAATATTTAGCGATTTTAAAAATATTTAGTTTAATATCATCACATATCTTTTCGATTTTATCTTAATATCTGATACCATTGTATTCTTCTTTTTTTTGTTCTACGTCTGAAATTGTTATATTATTTCTAAAGGTACATCATGATCAGGTACTGGAAAGGCTTGGTTTATAGATACAATGTCATTTTCTGTTAGATACCAACCAACGCTACCACTATTTTCTCGGACACGCTCCGGACGACTTGTCTTTGGAATCGTAAAAAGTTTGGTGTAAGACGTTATAAAGTTGAGGACGATCTGATGGGGAGTTTTCTGATGTCGCTTAGCAATCTCTACGAGTATTCGTCCACCTTCGCTCTCTGGAGAGGGGAAATTGCCATGTCCAAAGGGTGCATATCCTACCACAGCTATTTCCTTTTTATTACAGTACGGAAGTAGATTTCGCTCTATTCCGCGAGAATTTAAATTATACATAACCTGATTACATGAGATTTGCTCATTGAGAAGAGAACTTTCAGCCTCTTTTAGTTGTTCTATGTCAAAGTTGCTGACTCCAATAAACCTTACCAGACCTTCCTTTACCAGTGTTTCCATTGCACGCATGGTCTCTCCTATTGGATGGTTGCTGCTAGGCCAATGAAGTAAGTATAAGTCAAGCCAATCGGTATTTAATCTTTTTAAGCTACGTTCACAAGCCATCAATGTACCGTAATAAGAAGCGTTTGACGGTAAGACCTTACTAGCCAAAAATACATCGTCACGTCGTCCTGCAATGGCTTTGCCTACCAATTCCTCTACTACCCCATTTCCATACATCTCAGCAGTATCGATATGGTTCATTCCAGAGATCAAGTCCTAATCGAAGTGTTTCTATTGCAAGTCCATAGGTATCACGATGGCTTGTTCCTTCAATCATCCATGTACCTTGTCCCATTACTGGAACTTCAATGTTAGTCTTACCGAACTTTCTCTTTATCATAATATAATATCAAATACCTTAGCTCCAGGATAAACTAGGATTCTCATAATTATACCATGTAAATATCATATAAAAGTATATGTAAAAGTAATAGTAATTGTGAATTTTTTAAGAAAAGTTTATAAAATTTTGACAGTAATAGTATAATTCGGTAATTAATATAACATAAATTAGTGTTTATAGAAACTTTCACTAACAATTGCAGCTGCTACTTATATAATGATAAACTAGTGGGCAAAGACTTTGTCTATGAAATGGAAATACTTGATAGTAACACCTTTACCTTACATCACATCCATTAATTAGACTATTTCATCTAATTTGGAGAGAAAAGTAACATGGAGTAAAATCAAATACCTTTTAGAGCAGAATTTACTATAGAAGATGGAAAAATAGAAAATATAAGAAACTTATACAAGATATGAGCCAAATGATGGAAGCTAAAACTAGGTACAATTAATTATCAGTTTTTTCTGAATAGAGATGAAACAATATATGTATTGTAAATGAAACATACGTAAATTCAAAGGCGGTATTTGCTCACATTAATGGCATTGTATCACAAACAATCATTCTAAAGATCTTCAGTGTTTCTAGGATAAGTAGATTGGATATATATGGGAATCCTATCTAGGAATTACAAAAGGTGCTAACAAGTTTTAGTACACATATTTACAATCTAATTACAGGATTCAGTCGTTGACAGTTCGGCATTATTTTTAGATATCTCTATTTTATGAAGTGGAGCCAGGTATCATATATCCTCAATTTTAGTAGTATATGATTGCTTTGTTGCATGATTCACCCTTTCCAAATAATTTACTAACATCTTTTAAGTAAACATGTGAATTGGTCTATCTACAACCACAATCTCTTGTTAGACGCGGTGAAATACTGATAGGCTTTGATTTTATTGATAACTGGGATACCAAGATACAAGAATTGAGCAAAGATAAGGTTGGATTAGGAGCCATTTCACTATCCCAATACTTTTCTCCTTCTTTTGCTTGGATATGCTAAAGTAATTTCATCTTCCATACAGACAAACTAAAGAAGATATTGCTCAAGGACATGCCCATGGAAAAGTACCTTCTATTCCTGACTATACTACAATAAGTAGAAGGATAAATCGACTAGATATAAAAATAGAAAATGATGACAAAAACAAGGAATTTGAAGATGAATACATCGTCATTGCAATAGATAGTACCGGTATCAAGGTTACCAATAGAGGTCAATGGATGAGAGAGAAATAGAATGTGAAAAATAAGAAAGGATATTTAAAAATACATATAGCAGTAAACATCAAGACCAAGAAAATCCTTTCGACAATGAAGGTAACCGCAGATGAACATGTTCATGATAACAAGGCGTTACCAGAATTGGTTGAGAATATTATAGAATCCGATAGTGTAACAACGATAGGCAAACTATTCGGTGATGATGGCGCCTATGAAGGTAATGACATTTTTAGGTATCTTGCAGATAATGGATATGCCATGTATTAAAGTAAGAAAGAATGCTAGAGTTGGATGGAAAAAAGGAAACATCCTTAGAAACCTATCAGTTATATCCCAGAAAAATGACTTACAGAAATGGAAAGGGGATAGCGAAAGTCTATGGGCAAAGATGGATTGTATATAGAAACCGTATTTTCTTCTATAAAAAGAACGTTTGGTAGAGAGTATGTATATTCAGTTAGACTGAAAAATATGATACAGGAAATGATGTTGAAAGCATCATTGTATAACAAGATGATATCTATTTAGACAAAACAGATAGTAAAATCAGAGATTTTAATAATCATGTAACAAAGCACATACAAAGCTGTTAACAGAGCCAACAATAGCGACGCGACACAGAGAACAACCAAAACTAACTATTTAGTTCCTTCCTTGATTTGTTTAAGATAGCAGCGGTTGCAATTATTTGAACATTCTTGCGAGTATTAAAAGACGGCCATTCTTTAACAAGAATGGATGGATGCTATATATTTCATCAGCTATAATATATCCAATTCCATAAAACTTAAGTTAAATTAATATTCTATAAAAAGACACCAAAGACACCAATTTTGAAGGAATTATCCTTAAATATCTATGACAATACGGATATTTAAATATTTACTATATTTTTATATATGTTTATAGAGTTAACGCACAACTGACTAATCAACATTCTCTTTCTAGTTAACAATATTGTTAAATGTAAAAAGATAAGCAAACTCTCTCTATTTTATGACATGTGATAAAATAAAGAATCCATTACAGATTCATTATAACAATAAATATAAAACATCACTCTTCTAAAATCTGCTCGTATTATATTTGTATAGTTCTCACATATAGGTTAAAATCAAGTTAACAGCTGTTTAAAATATGCTATATCTTATTGTAAAATAATGGTGGTGTTCGTTTTGGTATCATGATAGGTAGAACGGCTAGCAGAAGGAAGAATATTTATAATAAAAATCATGGCAAAGCAATCACAAATATTTTACAAGAGGATGTACCTCTGTGTTTACACAGCTGTTAACTTATATTGTATCATATTTATATGTAAATTTTAAAGCATTGTTAAATAAATTAGAAATCATTTGTGAAATCTTTCTCTATCTGCTTCTATGAGAAAAAGGTCTGCCTTTGACTATTTCCAGTGATAGAAGGTAATGATGTCAATATTATATTACGATAATTATTACTTTCATTTCTCTTTGCAATGTTATTTTGATTTGTATAATCTTCTACCGAACCATTCATTAACTCTTTTAAATTAAATATCTTTTTTAGATAAAGTGAATTTGTTTCAATTCTGGTGATATCCAACACAACATCTGTAAGTCTTTGTAGATTTCTTGTATTACGTACGATGACATCCAGAAAATTACTAATTTCATCCAAATTTATTTATCGTTCTTAATTTTGGGTTATCTTGGACTTGATAATTTGTGATATATCCAGAATAGGTTGTACTGGATTTCTTAATTCATGAGCTGCAGATTGGATAAAATTATTTAGGGTTTTATCATTAATTTCTAATTTCGGATTTGCCACTTTGAGCTGTTCATGTGACTCTTTTATCTCGTGATATAATTCAGACTGATTTCATAAGTTCTCGAATATAGATACATAAGATAAAATAAGAGATTTGTTGTTGTACCGGCTTGATATTCATATTGCTTCAACGAAGGTTAATTTTGAATCATCTTTTAATTCCATCACTAGTGAAACCGTTCTATCAACCACTAAAATTGTGGATTCATTATCAGACATTTGCTTAATATACCTAATATCTATATTATGCTGTTGTTGTTGTTGTGTTTGACTTACGCTCTGTACTATATGTTATGTTAGTTTAGATATAAGCATCAATATTCTAACGTTTACTTTTTGTTTCTTTGCGGCCTCTCTTGATAATTGTATTGCGCTGCTTTATTGCATGATTCGAAAAATAGTTAAAACTATGCTTCAGTTAGGACAATGATAATATAATTTTCACAGTTTCGGTTATAATTATGTCAATAAAACGTTAACAAACAACGAATAAAATAATCATGCAACAATGCATATTGCGCCTAATTTCTCCTGTCTAACAAGAGCGTTGGTAGTAGGAAATATAAGCAATATCTCTTTAGTTGCAGATTTTAGAGTATTCAAATATAGATTCTGTGCTTTTACTGAATTTCTAACAAGCATGTGTATCAATTTCCCTTCTAATTCAAATACTTTCAGATTCA
>CAWISD010000064.1:0-13524 GCA_963838615.1 uncultured Nitrososphaeraceae archaeon | reverse complement strand
TGTGCTTGAAAAGCCAATTTATCAAAAGAACGTCTATCAATAACTATAACATGTTGATTTTCAGAATTTACTTGAAAAGAATTAAAGTTTGTCCTTTAGATTTAATGATTGCTTTTGTAATACTATTTTCAATGGTTTTAATTCTTGAAATTATTCCTACTTTTTTGATCTTTTTGGAGACGACACCACCACAATGCTCTGGAGTCCCTATCTTGTGATATTCTCTTTAAAACTAATACCTTAAAACCATTAGATGATATTTCTCTAGCAGCTAACAAACCAGAAACACTTCCGCCTCCTACGATAACATCATAAATGTATTCAGTTGCACATCGAAAATATAGAAAACAGATAGTATATGACATATAATTTATTTTGCTATAAAAAAAACACAGAATTGGTAGAATTTTTTAAAAATGAGTAGTAACTCAAATAACAACATAAAATTATAATAATAGGGCAACTTTATAGGTTACATACTCCCACATAGATGATTTTTTACAACCAATTTGAAATATCTAAGATTTTCTTTCAAAGTTTTCCTCGGTATCCAATTTAGGAGAAGAAATAAATCAGTTGTAGTATAAATAAAATTTCATAATAACAAAAATAAAGTAAATTACTACGATCATTACCTATACAACATCCATAGTAAAATTTACTGTTGGATTTTAATCAAAAGGTGTAAGAGTAGTGAAATTATGAATAATCAAACCATTAATTGTTTTTAATAAAAAGAATTTATTAGAAAACGTAAGATAAATTAACTATAATTAATTTTTATTATATCAATACCAGGCATTTCATCGCCTGCTAAAAATCTTAGGCTTGCTCCTCCTCCAGTCGAAACATGTGTTACTTCTTTTTCTGATACACCTGTTACCTTCATTGCCTCTAATGTATCACCTCCTCCTATCAATGTTTTAACACCCCTCCAATAAGCCAAAGCCATACTCAAAGCAATACTTTTATACCGATAAGAGAATATTTCTTTTTCAAAAAATCCCATAGGTCCATTCCAAAAAATAGTTCCCAAAACATTATTATGTATTTCTTGAATAAATTTTTGCAATGTTTTATCACCTATATCAAATCCTTTCATATTTTCAGGAATATGATTTTCATAATTTTATATTCTAAAGAGTTCTCTGAAACAGAAACTTTGTGATCTATAGGTAAAACTATTTTATCATTGTAATTATTTAATGCTTTAGAGGCCCAAGATAGATATTCTTCATCAACTATAGAATCGCCTACAGGTATTCCTTTTGCTTTTAAGAAAGTATATGAAGCTGCACCTCCGATGAGAACCCTAGAAGCCTTTGGCAAAAGGTTATTTAATGCACCAATTTTATCTTTAATTTTTACTCCACCTATAACAATTTTAAATGGTTTGGGGGGGTTATCCCTTAATAAAGACAGATATTCTATTTCTTTAGCAACATTAAAGCCTATGATTTTGGTATCAAAAAACTTTACTGTTCCATAGGTGGAAGAGTGTTTTCGATGGGAAGTACTCAAAAGCATCATTTACATAAATATCAGCATATGAGGCAAGTTTTTTTGAAAAGTCTTCATCATTCTTTTCTTCTTCATTATAAAATCTAAGATTTTCAAGCAATAATACTTCTCCTTTATTTAATTTATTGATTTTTTCTACTGTTTCTTGTCCTATACAATCATTTGAAAAATCGACGGGTATATTAAAAGGGGACAAAATATCAGATAATTTTTTTGATACAGGTAATAAAGAATACCGCATATCCTTTCCTTTAGGTCTATCTAAATGAGAAACTAAAATTATTTTTGCACCTCTTTTAATAAGATACTCTATAGTAGGCATGGTAGATCTAATTCTATAATCTTCACTTACAATGCCATCTATTACTTTTACATTAAAATCTACACGAATTAAAATTTTTTTATTTGAGTAAAATGAATCCGAAAAATCCGTTAAGGATTTTATCCCCTTCATAAAGTAAAAGAATTTAAAAGGTTATAAAATATTTTTCATGGACTAGTGAAAATATAGTTCACTATTTATTTTTATCTAATGAAGTTATTTTAGTTGTGGTAGGACAACCTATCTTGCTAGAGGCCACTCTGAAAGCCCTTTTTGCTAGTTCCAAATTTGCAGAAGTAACATATGCTTCATAGATGGTATTACCTCTTTCAACTCTAGCAGCTAATCCTGTAGCTTTTCCAAATGCACGTCTCATTCCTTCTTGTAAACGGTCGGCTCCAGCTGTCGCAATCATTTTATTTTCTCTTAGAATTACGTGAGGGTATACACGCAACCGTCCAAAGAAACTCATATCACCTGCTTGAGACATTGTTTTATTTGCGGCCAACCTAGTCGCTTCAAGAGAATTATGTCGTATTTGAATTCGTTCAGTTACAACCAATTCTAAAAGATAATCATAATTATTTTTTGGCTGTCCTGATGCAAATCTAGCTATTTTATTTTGAGGTTTACCTCTAATATATTCTCGCCTTACAAAAGGCATGCCACGTATTTCTCTATAATTAACACCTTTCAATAAAAATCATCTATCTTTTAATGAATAAATGTGGCATAATCTCTGATTTATTTGTTATGTCAATTGATCTTAACGATAAAGAAAACAAGGAAAATAATTTTGATCCTATTGCAGATAATTATAATCTAAATTATCAGATGGAAAATAACAATACTGAATCATTAGTAATGGCAGAAGCAATTATTCAAGGAAACGATTTAAAAACAATTGTAACTGAAGTCAAATTCAAAGATCAATTGAGAAATAAAGGATTTGGAGAAGCATTTAATAATGAATATCTTCTCAGTAGCCTTGAAACTCTTTATCTACTAATAGTAACAAAATAAATTATAGGGAAAAAAGAGTATGATTTTCCATCTCTTCTTACACTATTATTAAAAAAAGATAAAAAAATTTTAACAAAATATTTAATTTATAGAGATTTAAGAAGTAAAGGATATGTTGTAAAAGAAGGATTTGGATTTGGAACTGATTTTAGAATTTATGAAAGAGGAGAATATGGAAAAAAACCTTCCAAATATGTTTCTATTGGAATTAATGAAGGCTTAAATATTAAATCTAAAGATTTTGCAGATACTATAGAACAAATTGAAAATATGGGCAAAGATACTGTAATTGCAGTTATAGAGAGAAGAGGAGAAGTAATTTACTATAAAACAATAAAAATGTCTTTTTTTGAAAATATAAAAAAAAACTAATTTTTATATAGATATCAAAAATATATTTAATATTCAAATATATTAAAAAAATGTCAGAAAAAAAGAAGAAAAATAGAGAAAATTTTGCGATTCCATATTTAATATTGATGAAAAAATAAGATTTGTAGGAATAGTTAATAAAAATAGCGAAGTTATTGAAGGAGGTTTTAAGAAAGGTATTGAACCCTTACTTGATGTAAATGAAGAACAAGAAATGTATTTACAATCACTTTCAAATATGACATTTTTTCAATCTTTTTCTAAAAAATTCGGATCAGTTGAATATCTAATAACAAAACAAAAAAAAATCACAATAATGACATTTCCGTATAAAAATAACATTTTATGTTTATCTGTTTCATCAAATACTATATAGACAAAGTTAGGGAAATAATACTTGAATCGCTTTTAAAGCATAATAATATAAATAGACTATTAAGCAATAATTACTATTAGAAATATGGTAAATGCGATATGTGAAGAATGTTTTTATAAAGGCGACAAAACCGAATTTGAATATAAAAGTGATTATTGCAAAGAATGTGTTTGCGATCATGCAATGTGTCGAAAATGTAAATCAGGCATATCATCCCGCCTCAATTACAGAATAAATAATATAAACAAATTATTATATAATAATATATATTTAAAAAATAAAATGTTTGTTACAAAACAATGAAGAATAAGATAGTCCCCCGTATTATGTTGATTTTAATATTCAACAAAAATGAAGATAAAAACCGGACTACTGAGTCTTGTAACAGTTCTGCTATCAAATTGATTTAAAAATAATAAAGTTCAAAAAAGAAGATGATATTAAAGCATTACATTTTTTAGTCATATTTGGTAGATATATGAATTCTAAAATATCATTACAATTATAAATACCAATTTTCATAATTTATAAATATGTAGATTTTTCGTTTAGCAATTTATAAAATGAGGAATTGGATCGAAAAATTATAGAAAAAGATTTTGCAGAAAAAATAGAAGAAAATAACATTTGTTATATATTCATTCAAGGATTAATGAATGATTTATATAAATGCAATTTTATGTAAAAAATTAAAAATGTAAATATATTTTATAAAATATGAAAACTATTTGTTATTAAAATAAGATAAAAAACCTGACTATATTTTATTTAAAAAGATAAATTATATTATAGAACTTATATTTATAGTAACACTTTTTATAAAAGATATAAACTAAATCATGTTCTATAAATTTTTTATAAGTTTAATATTCTTATAATATATTTATTAAAAAATTATTTTTTTTAAAATTATTATAAATAGTTTTATAAAATTTATATAGGTAAAAAAAATAGATATTATAGAAGAATATCGATGTTTAACAAAGAGTCTTGCAGAAGTTGCGGCTCTCTATTAGAATCAATCAAAACATGTGCATACTGTAAAGAGATTATGTTATGGCAATGTAAAAAATGCAATAATAGGGAAGAACATACACATCTACATAATTAAAAAAACACAAATGTATCAAATCAACATTTAACAATTAAAATAAAATCAAAAAGTGGAAAAATGTTTTTTGCCCATATAAAAGAAAATACATCATTTACAAAATTAAACTATTACATATAAATAAATTTATTATTTAAAATAAAGACAAAAAAAGTATTTGCCTGTAGAGATAAACATTCATTTTACCAATAATATCCATATTCAGTAAACAGATACAGTTTTAATTGAAAAGTAAATAATTTATATGAAACTAAATATATGAGGCATGGTCATAATTCAAATTTATTTTCAATGTATGTCATATAGCTTAAAGCTAACCCTTGAATATGATTTTGATAACAACTGTCCCAAAGATTAGCTCTTGATAGATTAAAAGAATCCATCCTTTTATGATTCTGTATCTGATAGGTTGTATACCATGGCCTAGTTTCCAAGGAGGAAACGTGGCAGACCATATGTATATTCTCTACCAACCATAATTTTGAGATGTTTTGTTGTGAGGTTATGATGGTTTAGATTGGATTCTAACAATGCATTGCATATTTTTCTTAACTTGGACTGTCAGTATAACCACAAACTAGCGATAGCCTGTGGTCTTATAACAATACCTTGCAGACGAACATTTGATAGACGATTAAAGACCATTTCTACAGATGTAAAAGACAGGATATCGACAATGGGATATCTGTTTGTTGCAGAGCATTTGGCTATGGTTGATGACCATCCTATAACAGCAATAGATAGTACTCTGATAAAAGCAAATGGTCATGTCTGGCATAAATCATCCTACATGAAAAAAGAGATAGTACCTCGTTCTGGCATTGATACAGATGCAAAGTGGAGGCTATAGCCATACAAAAGGATGGGTATTCGGATATAAACTACATCTAACGTCGTACAATCAGCAATAGAGAGATCTTGTAGTACCATTGACTGCCGATGTAACTACTGCTAATATACCCGATAATAAAATGTATGTTCCTTTAACTTCTTATTCTTCTTCTGTATTCTCTTTACCTTTTACATTATATGACAGCTGACCTTGGATATGATGACAAGAAATTGTACGAGTATAGCAAAAAGACATTAGGAATAGACCTAGTTTGTCCTCAGTAGAAAGATACAAAATACCTCCAAAAAGAGGCTTGAGCTTGTATGTTTTTATCAATCGGCATTAGGACAGGCTATCTATAACAGAAGAAGGATATCCATAGAACCATTGATAGAACATATCAAATCGGTGTTTGGGATAGACCCATTACCTGTATATGGATTTCAGTCTGTATCTGCAATTGTATTATTATCTGTCTTACTATATCAAATAATGGTGTACTATAACTTTAAAACAGACAAATCTAAACCAAAATCGATAAAATATATGCTCGGAACTTGGTGACATGGAGTTCTAGATAAAAGAAGATGGAACTCGAATTATGACCAAGGCTCAAATAAATATCACTATAGGTACATTCCAAAAACTCAAAGTAACGATTCATAGTTAATATTGTCTTGGAGAATATTTTTTTGATCTAGTATATCCTTTTTATTTTCTTCAGAATTTTTAAGTAAAGGAAAAGCACTTTCAAATTATCCTTTTGTCTCTCTGGATCAGTTTCTATTTTTATGGATTCAACATTTTCAAAGATTTTTTTAATAATTACTTCTTCAATTTGTGATGGTAGATCGTCATATATTTTTCTTTCACGATATTCATCAGGTTTATTAATATAGTTATCTCCTAAAGATTTTTGAATTTTATCTATTTTTTTATCTTCAGAATTTTTATCGAACACTTGTTCAATCTTTGGATCGGTTGCAGGTGTATTTTGACAGTTCAAACACATAATGTTGCCTTTAAATTTTATTAAAAGACCGTTGCAAATTTGACAAGATTCTGATAAAAGTGTTCCCCCTTTTAATAAATACTCAGCCCCTTTTTTAAAATATCATTGCTCATGAGGATTAGAGTATATTATTTTCATCTATTTTTTTATCTTGAATTTGGAGTTTTTCTTGTTTACTTAATTTGTTAAGCTCATTTACCAAAAATTCTTTATATTTATTTTTTTCTTCTTCTGTCATTCTATTTAAATTGGAACTGAGTGTAGAACCGATTGTAAATATCCTATCAAGCAAATCCATTGTCATGAACCTTCCCATATTTCCAATTCTAAATACTACATCGAGATGCTTTTGTATTATATTATGTGCATATTTTATATCTGATGCTATAGATATTCCCTTTTTTGTTATTCTATATCTTCCATTTTCATGTTCTTCTATTAATCCTTCTTCTAATAATCTACCTAATAATGGATAAATTAAACCGGGAGAGGGTTTCCATTTTCCTTCAGTCTGAACGTGTAGCTTTGTCAATTATTTCCTTACCTGTCATTGGTTGGTCTGATAAAATTTCTAAAATATAATGACGAGAAAAACCTCTAGGAATGGCACTTCCGACCCTAGAAAACCAATCAGTAATCATATTAAAGTATTATATATCGCTAGTGACTTATTAATTTTTATTTTAAAAGATTTAAAATATTGTCGGTTTTTAAATGGGTAAAATAGTTATATTTTAATGATTCTCTATCGCGAGTTCTAACTCTTTTTGATATTTTTCCCATTCTTAATCCATTGTATTACTTGTCATTTTTGGTTCAACTAAATTTTGCTCCTTTTTCATACTTCTTAATTATTTTATAGTGCTCCAAGATATAAGACTTATTTAGCCTTAAATCGTTTGCATTCGTATAAATTTTTTATTTTTTTTATTGAAAGAATAAAAAAAAATAAAACGCAGATACTTTAAAATTTCAATATATGAAATTTTTATATCTTTTTTGAGTTGTAAATTCGGTTGATTTTTAATTTTAACCAGCATAGTTTTTATTTAGGAATATAATTTCTGTTATCATAATAAATTGTCGCAGGAAGAATTTAAGCATATACTTAGAATTGCCGGAAAAGATGTTGAAGGCAGTAAAAAATCAATAATCGCCTTAAGTTTAGTAAAAGGTGTTGGTTATAATTTAGCTCAGGTTATTTTACAGTCTTTAAATATTAATCCTTATCTTCGGATAGGTTTTCTTACTGATAAAGATATTTCCGATATAGAAAATGCTTTAAAAAATATTAAATTCACTAGGAGTTCCAAACTGGTATCTAAATAGAAGAAAAGATATGGATACAGGTACCGATATACATTTGATTACATCAGATTTGGATTTTATTAAATCTAATGATATAGATAGAGAAAAATCTATAATGAGTTGGAGAGGTTATAGACATATGTTTGGGTTGCGAGTCAGAGGTCAAAGAACTAGAAATACGGGCAGAAAAGCAACCGCAGTAGGTGTAAAGAAAGTTGCCGGAAGGGCCCTGCTCTCTCCAGGAAGTGCCCCTAAATAATAAAGGTGGTATAAATGGGTGATCCAAGAAAAGCCAAAAAAAGTTATACTAGACCTCGAAGTATATGGACTAGCTGATCAGATCAGTTCCGAATTATATGTAGTTGGTTCTTATGGTTTAAGAAATAAAAAAGAATTATGGAAAGCTCAAACTGAAATTGCTAGGATAAGAAATCAGGCCAGATCTCTTTTGTCACTTCCTATAGAAGTAAGACATGAAAAAGAAACTAATTTACTTAATTATTTATTGAGGCTGGGACTTGTAACAACTAGTTCTACATTGGATGATATTCTTAATCTTAAAATTGAAGATATTTTGGAAAGGCGATTACAAACTATGGTTATGAAGCGCTCTAATCTAAAATCCCCTTATCAGGCTAGACAAATTGTGGTACATGGTCATGTTAGTATTGGAAATAGAAAAATAAATCTACCAGGGTATTTAGTAAAGAAGGATGAAGAATTAGAAATTCTAGTTCATCTTAACCCAGTAGCTGAAACCTGCTAGCAATACCTACAAATAACAGAATATCAATTAACTTTTTTGCATAAGGTTTATATCCTTTCAACCTTTTCGATGTCTACATAATCAATTTTTCCATCACTATTCATATCATATCCTTGTACAATTGCAGCCCATTCATTTTCATTTCCCATATATTCTGAAAACATCTTTTTGCCAAAATTGGTGAATGCTATTACCGCAGATTTGGTACCTATTGATCTGCACTCCTGCTATTAAAATAATATTTTTTGATTTATTAAACGGATTTTTTATTTTGGCAATGATTCCTATATTGTCTAAATGATATATTTTGCCAGATTTGTCCAATCAAACCCGACCAATAGTTATTTTCATTAAATTTTATTGGCAAATATTTATTGAATTCGGAAGAAACTATATTTGTACCAGGGCCACCAATTACGAATAAATTATTATCTTCTAATTCCTTTTCTGCTTTTGCATCTTCATCAAGTTTTACAATAAAACCTTGAGGTATATTGCATAATGTTCCCAAGTAAAAAGCCAAATGAATTGCATAATGTCCATCTCTTGCAGAAGTTTTGAAAATACCATGAGGATTAGGAGAGCCTACGATTATTAAACCATCGAAAAAATTTTCATTATTTATAAATCCATTTAAGAATCTTTTCGTTAATTCATTGCTAATGTTGATTTTGGTGTTTATCTCTGCATTATTCATCAGTTTGTTTTTCACCCCATGGCAATTCTATGCCAAAAGATGGACTTGAACATTGGTATAGTTTTGCTGTCCCACCATGTACAAAATCTGTTCCTATTTCTTTAATTGCTTCAATAGAAATTAATTTTTTTATATAATAATATGCACTTTGTTCATATATCTTTAATTCTTTTGCTATTTGTGCGGCGTATTTTGGTTTATCCGATATTAATTTTAATATATTCCAAGCTATTGGATTGGATAAAATGTGAATTTTCTTCTCATTTTCCAAAATAGTAATTTTTTTTTCATATATTTTATCTTCTTTGTTCATAAACTAATTTTTTTTCAATTACCATATATCATTGAATACCACCTATAATATTTTTTTACTGGTATAAATTTTATTATAGATGATAAAATAATTTTATCTTATTCTATTTATTTTAATAATAATCTATATTATAATATATTTTATAATGGTATAGATTCTTTATTTAATAAAGGTTTTAAATCATTTGAATAATTAATTTATTGTGTGTTCTATCATTGGGTATAAAGGACAATTCATTGAGGCAGCTCCTTTGTTAGTGGATAGTCTAAAAAAAATGGAATATCGTGGATATGATAGTGTTGGAATAGCAACTATGAATAATGGTAAAATATTAATTAGCAAGGGTGTAGGGAAGGTTGCAGAGGTTGATAAAATCTTAGAATTTGCTAAATTGCCCGGACAGATTGGGATTGGACACACAAGATGGGCAACTCATGGTGGCGTAAGTGATAAAAATGCACATCCGCATTTTTCTTGTGCATTCAGATATAGCTGTTGTCCATAATGGCATAATTGAAAATTATCAAGAATTAAAAGAAAACTTATCCAAAGAAGGCCATATCTTTAAAAGTCAAACAGATAGTGAAGTTATTCCACATCTTTTGGAAAAATACTGCAAAGAATTTAATAATGATTATAAAAAATCCCTTATATCTACCTGCAAAATTTTAAAGGGCTCTTTTGCATTTGTTGCCATTTTTAAAAATGGATTAATTTGTGGTGCAAGATTCGATGAGCCACTGATAATCGGAATTGCCAATTCTGCTCTTTTCTTATCAAGTGATGTTCTTGGATTTTTAAAACACACAGATAAAGCTATTTTTTTAGATAATGGAGATATTGTTACCATAGAAAATAGATAAATATAGTATATTTGATACAAACAATAGAAAAGTTATTCGACCCATTACCCAAGTCGCATGGGAATTGGGTTCGACTGAAAAAGGAAAATATGCACATCACACATTAAAAGAGATTCATGAACAGCCATCTATTCTTTTTAGTTCCATTAATAAAGATAATGATTTTCAACAGTTTTGTAAATTTATTAAAAATACTTCTAATGTATATATAACTGGAAGCGGTACAAGTTATCATTCCGGATTATTGGCAAAAAATCTTTTGGCAAAATTCGCAAAAATTAAATCAGAGGTTATAATGTCAAGTGAATTTCAATACATGTCCGATACTTTGGAAACTAATTCAGTAATTATTGCCATTTCTCAAAGTGGTGAAACAGCTGATGTTATTCATGCAGTCAAAAAAGCAAAGGAACATGGATCTAAAATTACTTTCAATCATTAATATTTCTACATCGTCTTTAGCAAGAATAAGTGATTCTGTTCTTGTTTTGAACTGTGGACCTGAGATAGGTGTTGCTGCAACTAAAAGTTTTATCGGACAGCTTATGATTATATATAATATCGTCAATTTGTTGTCTGGTAACCAACTTTCTCTTAATAAAATAAATCAAAAAATATTGGTTACGAATATAGAAAAAACTTTGGAATTAGATGAAAAAATAAAATCAATAGTATCTGATGCTCGATGGTGAAATTAAAGATATTTACATATTAGGTAGGTCCATTCATTATCCTATTGCATTAGAAGGCTCATTAAAAATTAAAGAGCTTGCTTATATTCATGCTGAGGGTATTGCAGCTGGTGAACTCAAACATGGTCCTTTGGCTTTGATAGATGCTAAATCATTGGTAATTGTGATAAATCCTGTTGATGAAACGTATAAAGATGTTGTTTCAAGTACACATGAAATCAAATCTAGGGGTGCTAAAATAATTGGAATTTCAAATAAGAATCATGAATTATATGATATTTACCTTCAAATACCTGAAAGTATAGATTATCTTTATCCGATTGTAGAAGTTATTCCGTTGCAACTAATGGCATATTACTTATCGCTTAAAATGCAAGTTGATCCAGATTATCCCAGAAATTTGGCCAAGTCCGTTACAGTTAAATGATATATGAAGACTGCATAATTGCCCATATCTTTAAATTAATACTATTTCCATATCATAAAAATGTCATTAATGACTATTAAAATTGATAATTGCATTTTTCCCACAAATTATTTGTATGATACCCAAAATTTTACTTGGGCCGATTTTAATTATAACAATGTTCAAAAAGATTTCTCTAATGAGCATACAATAGTTAAAGTGGGTATCATGCCCATACTTTCCTATATAGCTGGAAATATAAGAAAAATAAAACTCAAGCAAATAGGTGAAACTGTAATCCAGGGTAAAAGTATAGGCACTATAGAAAGTATGAGTTATTTTGGAGTTATTAGATCACCTGTTTCTGGAAAAATTATCGAAATAAATAATGATCTATTATCCAATCCAAAGAGAGTAAATGATTCCCCATTTGAAAGCGGATGGATAGCAAAAATAAAGCCTTCGGATCCTAAGAATTTCGAATCGTTGCAATCAATCGATCAGTGTAAAAGTGAACTTTCCAAATTGATAAAAAAATTTAATGTAAAATGTTTTAAAAACTACCCGGATTTTGAAATGTATGAACTTGGCACTGAATGCTCTGCAACTTTGGCAAAATTGGACGATTTTATGGATAAAAAAATGGGAGTTGGACAAATAGTTCACCTTGTTTCAGATGATCCAACCGCTGACTTGGAGGTATCTCGCTGGACTAATGAAAATAAACAAGAACTGCTAGAAATAATAATGGAAAAAAATAATTTAAGATTCGAACATTACAAATTATTTGTTTCATATTTTAATAAAAAAACTAAGTTAAACCACCAAGAAATTTACAATAAAATAGTAATGTTTATTTTACTTTATATCATTTTTCAATCACATTTCCAATCATATTGCCCCATTCGGTCCATGAACCATCATAATTTTTCACATCAGGATAACCTAAAAGATATTTCAGATACAAACCATGTATGAGAGGAACGCTCACCAATTCTACAATAAGATATTATTTCTTTTTCCGAGGTAATTCCTTGTTCTTGATAGAGTTTTTTTAATTCTTCTATAGTTTTAAAAGTTCCATCCTCATTTACTGCTTTTGACCACGGTATATTTACTGCCCCAGGAATGTGTCCACCTCGCTGAGCATGTTCGGTAGGATATTCTGGAGGTGCAGTGATTTCACCTGAAAATTCTTGTGGAGATCTTACATCAACTAAAACTATAGAATCTTGTTTATTTATAGAATTTGAAACATAGGTTAAATATGTCCTAATCTTTTCGTCCGGATCAATGGCCTTAAAATTTCCATTAGGATAAGTCGGAGATATCTTTAGTGACTGATCTGTCTTCTTCAAGCCACTTTTTTCTTCCACCGTTCATTATTCGTATATCTTTGTATCCATAGTATTTGAAAACCCAAAACGCAAATGCTGCAAACCAATTATTAAAATCACCATATAATACAAGAATAGAATCATCATTTAACCCTGCTTTTTCTGAAAGTAGTTTTTCACATGCTTGTTTTGAAAGTATATTTCTTCTTATAGGATCATTAATATCTTGTCTCCAATCAAATAAAACAGCTCTAGGTATGTGACCTAGAAAGTAATTTGCTTTTGGATCATAATCTACCTCTGCGATTCTAACATTGGAATCATTTAGGTGGTCTTCTGTCCATTGGGTATCAACTAAAACTTCTGGATGAGCATATTCATTTGACATCTATTTTACAAATATAATTAACTAAAATCATCTATTTAAATAGTAAAATCATATCTTTAAGTTGTGATTAGATAGAGCATAAATCATATTTATTTTCTAACTTATTAATCTTTAATAATGTTAAATGTAATGTATTAATAATGGCATTATCATATTATTATTACTAATAACATAGTTAATAATTA
>CAWISD010000063.1:0-14931 GCA_963838615.1 uncultured Nitrososphaeraceae archaeon | reverse complement strand
GACTACAGATTCTATCTACTCATATGATACACCAGTAGGTACAAATAACATCCCATCTTCAATTGATAGTCCGCCAATATCTTTGTATATTCAAAAGATAACTCGAATCAAAATGGTTGGCTCTTAATACATCTGGCTCAGAGTTGCTATTATTGAACCTGAATCTAAGAATATTCTTGCAACAAACATATCAAAGAGTACCTCTATAACAAGAAATTGATCTCTGACCTTTAGATCCTATATACTACAGAATCAATAGAGGCCATATTTCTATATACACTGTTCAATAAAATAAGGAATTACTTAACTTGTTCAAGTTCTCTAGTCAATGCTTCTAACATTACAGGTCTTCCAATATACTGAGATCTAGCATTTTGAAATGAAGTATACCACCATTTATCATCTTGTTTAATAGATACAATTGTATGTATTGGATAAAAGTATTTTATTTTTATAGGTATACATTATACTAGATCTCTTGCATAATTAGACACATATCAAAATTTTATAGAGTATCTAGGATTAATTGTAATATTTGCATTTTAATTTGCTGATTACGATCAAGATATGTCAACTTTTTAGAAATTTTTAAGGGTGCTAATTATGCAAGAGATCTAAGTATGTAACAGTAAACAGATCTTTATTTATAAAAAAATATTTTAACATTAAATAAAATGAATATCAATTTTATTATTTATGGAAAAACAAAAAATAAAAAAAATTGCATTAGTAACAGGGGCCAATAGAGGTATAGGATTTGAAACGTGTAGACAACTTTCGCAATTAAATTTAACTGTTCTATTAACTGCACGTGATACTACAAAAGGTGAAGTTGCCACAAAACAATTAACAGACAAAGGACTAGATGTTATATATTATCAACTTGATGTTTCTAATAAAAATAATATTAAAAGTATATTTGATAAAATAGAACAACAATTTGGATGCCTTGATATTCTAATTAATAATGCTGCAATTTTATATGATACAGATCAATCTGCGATTAATGCAAACCTCGAACAGGTTAGTAAAGCACTAGAAACAAATCTATATGGCCCCTGGCTAATGTGCCAAGCATTCATTCCATTGATGGTAAAGAATGGATATGGTCGTATTGTAAATGTATCAAGTGGAGCAGGTTCATTGCATTATATGGAAGGTGGGACCCCTGCGTATGGTATATCAAAAGCAGCACTTAATGCATTAACAAAAAAATTAGCATCAGAATTAAGAGGCACCGGTATTTTGGTTAATTCAGTTGACCCGGGATGGGTTGCAACAGATATGGGCGGTCATGGTGGACGTCCGGTAAAAGACGGAGCAAAAGGTATTGTATGGGCAGCTACATTACCAGATAATGGTCCAAGTGGAGGATTTTTTTATGATGGCAAACCTGAACCATGGTAATCGTATTCTATCTTGAAAAGATGAATCGGTATTTTTATTCTATTTAGGATTCTCATTTACAAAAATGGCTATATCAGAGCTGTTAAGATCACTATTAAGCAATTATAGAAAAAAATAAAACATAAACGGAATTAGAACAAAGAAAAATTATTTCTTTTATATTTAGGCGCTAATACTAATCATTCATCATTCATCATCCTCAAAATTACTATTATTATACGCACTGACAACAGAACTGGATATAATCTGTTAACTTGCTAATCTTTAAAACCTTTTTTGAAAGACAAGATTAATAAAAGGAATAATTGTTATACCCAGGTTTGTAATTGGTCGGTCATTTGTAGAACATGGATTTCTAAAAGATATATGTTATATAATGAGATTTTTAATTTAATAAACCTTTATACAGTAACTATTTATTTCCTTTGGCTTTTATCGATCGTCATATTAACTATACTTTTATACCCTAACTTACTTTTATAATATTCATAATATATTATTGTCCATGAGTAATGTAAACACGAAAGAAAATTCAAATAAAAATAAAGGAGGTTTTATTGGACTTTACATCTACAGAACGCCTAAAAAAAACCATGATGCAATAGTACAAATCAATACTCAAGTTACTGATACATTTAAGAAATGTGGAATGCAACGCTTTGAAGTGTTTCAGCTAGGTAGCATGGAAAACATGATGGATTTTGTCAATATAGCCAAAACTATTGCAGCAGATCAAGATGATGAGGTATGGTTAGAGATTCAATCTTATAGAGATCGCAAACACGTAGATGAAGTCATGGCAAAGATGGAAAATAATAAAGATATGAGGGTGTTATACCAGCAGTTTATGGATTTAATCACTCCAGGTTCAAGATGTATATTTGGAGGTTTTAATCGACTTGATGATATAGGCTTTGCAGAATTATAGCAAAAAGTGAGCAAGTAAATATGAGCTTTGTGATATTACCTCTGATTTTGTCCTTTTGTATAAAACAAATATGATAAATAGTCTTAGGCTAATGACCTTTGGTCCTCTTACGATTAGGATCGTGATTGGAATCTTATTCGTAATCAATGGATGGCCAAAGCTATTGGATATAAAACAAACTCAAGATTATTTCATTATGATTGGTTTGCCACAAGAACTTGCGGTCATAATTGGATTGCTTGAAGTGGTTGGTGGCATTCTGTTAGCCGCAGGTATATTGACTAGAATTGTGGCATTTTTATTTGCCATTGAGATGATTGGAGCTTTTATTGTCCTCAATGTTTCGCATGCAATACCCATTCCCAAGGGTTATGAATCAGCATTAATCTCCATACCAATACTTTTTTTGGCAATATCTATATCTCTTGTGTTGACAGGTCCTGGCAGAATATCTATAGAATGGGATATCTTAAAGCGAGAATTAATTCCTTATGGAAAAAAGATTGTATCAGATCTAAGGGAATGACAGTATGGCAGTAGTCACCTATCTTTCTGAATCATTCCTAGTGTGAGGGCATAATCATAGGTAGGAAGAATACAATGCATGCACCGATTTTCCATTTCCCAATTAATTTTTAAAATACATGGGCTGTGTTGTTTGCAGGACATTTAGAGTCATTATAACTCTATCTATATATGCAAATAAGTATAAATCCATAATTAATTTGACCATAAATTACAAATGGACTGCATTAAGTAATACCACGATAGGAACGTTGATGGCTTCACTCGATACAAATATAATCATTATCGCCCTACCAACTATTGCATCTGACATCCACATATCACTTTTAACACTGCTATGGATAGTTCTTGGATATTCTCTTGTGACTGCATCTATTCTACTTAATCTTGGCAGGCTTTCAGATATGTTTGGAAGGGTCAAATTATATAATATCGGATTTATAATCTTTACAATAGGATCAGCATTATGCAGTCTCTCTCAAACAGGAGAACAGCTGCTATTATTTAGAATAGTCCAAGCATTAGGGGCTGCTTTTCTTTTCTCAAATAGTGCTGCAATTATTACCGATGCATTTCCAGAAAATGAAAGAGGAAAAGCACTGGGGATTAATCAAATATCAATTGTGGTAGGATCTGTAATGGGACTTTTAGTTGGAGGATTTCTTACATCATCTCTTGGATGGAGATCAATATTCTGGATGAATATCCCTATTGGAGTTTTTGCAACTATTTGGTCTCATACAAAGTTACGTGAATTAGGAACAATTAAAAAAGAAAAAATAGATTGGATAGGCAATGCCACCTTATCTATAGGATTATTGCTTATTTTAGCGGGATTGACATTTGGTCCTTTTCAAATTCTTAATAACATACCATTTGGAATGTATTCATTAATTATAGCAGGTTTATCTCTAATTGGATTATTTGTATTTGTAGAAAGAACGGTAATTAAACCAATGATCGATCTATCATTATTTAAAATAAGGTCATTCCTAGGCGGAAATATTTCAATATTCTTTAATTCAATAGCAAGGGGTGCCTTTATCTTGATCATGACATTTTATCTTCAAGGACCTACTATGAAACTTAGTCCTCTTGCTGCGGGAATCTATCTTCTTCCAGTTTCTATAGCATTGTCGATTTTCGGACCATTTAGCGGATGGATATACGATAGGTCTGGCTCTAAAGCAATACCATCTATTGGTCTTTTTATTTCGGCAATTGGATTCTTTATGCTTATAAGTTTAGGTATAAAATCTACATTCATCGAAACTTTGCTACCGCTAGCAATGATTGGCGCAGGAATGGGTATTTTTGCTTCTCCAAACAGGGCATCAATAATGAATTCGGTTCCACGGTATCAAAGAGGGATAGCCGCAGGCACTAGTACTATGTTTGTACTTGTTGGAAACACATTAAGTATTGGATTGGCATTTTTGATAATGTCAAATACTATGCCATTAAATTATATCGAATCTATTTTTTTAGGGACAATATCAACAGCAACCAATGATAATATTAAAAGTGGTAGCAACAACAACAACAATAGTGACATAAAAAATCAAAATCAAATTAAAAGTCACAATAATAACCATACCCAAATTGAGATCGCATCACTTCATTATACCGCAATAATCGATAATTTTCTAAACTCATTGCACAATATCTTCCTTCTTTCAGCTATTCTCATGCTCATTTCAATAATACCATCATACATACGAGATAGGGTGGATAGAAATAACAAAAAGAACAACTAAAGTTTGTACCAAATTTGGATAATAATGCTTTTGAATGACTCCAATATAATCGATAATCAGTCATAATTAATATATAATTCTTAAAAATATTTCATTATATATAAAAATATAAATATTTACATGGCATATTTATAAAAATATATGATCTACTACTGCTGTGATTCCATTCGCAGATTAAGTAAAATGAATTATGTTGATTGTGACAATAAAGGACGGCCTGTAGTATATCTTCAAAGTGTTAATGTTAAAACAAACATTACATCTGACTTGAGAAATTATAGATATTGTATCCATTGTGGGATGGATACAAAAATACATCCAATAATCACTTCAAAAGATGTTAATCATTGTACTGCGCTAGGAGATGGCCTGTTCGATAAGAAAATTGTCCTGTCTTTTGGACAAAAAGAGAAACGTAGAAAAAATAATGATACATATAATAATTATCAAGATTGTTATGTTTTTAATCTCAATTCATTAAATGAACTAAATGAAATTCAAAAAGACGATACAGATTATCCTATTCGAACAGTTTTAGAATACTGTCCATACTGTGGTTATGGTTACTCTATTAACAATGAAATTCAGAATACCACTTTTCTAATTCGAATGAATTATTTAGTATAGTAGATGACGACACTTTTTGCTGTTCCCATATATTTCCTAGATGATATCCTTAATGTCTTTATGAGATGTAAAGTTAAGGATATCAATAGACCACTATAATTAAACTTATTTAGTCTTTAAACTACTATGATATATTTCATTAATTTAAAACACAAATTTGGAAAAAGACCAAAAATATCTAGATTTGTCTATCTATAATAGACTTCTTGAATAATTAGCACCCTTAAAAATTTCTACGAATACAACACATCTTGATCATAATCAGCAAATTAAAATGCAAATATTACAATTAATCCTTGATAATCTATAAAATTTTGATAGATGTCTAATTAAGCAAGAGATCATTTAATTTCCTAAAAAGAAATTTTTATCAAAAAATAACTAGTAGATATCAAATTATTTTGCAATTTGTATATTGATTTAATTCTAATATATGGTTTACCATTATTTTTCTTTTATAAAAAGAGTTACAAATTATATCTTCAAATATATTATAATTTGATAATGCTAAAACTAAAGCAAATATAGGTATTATCTTCGTATAGTCTATTTCATATTCTATTAAAAACATTTTAGAATAATTTAAATTATTTTAGTCCTATCTGACACTATAGGTTTTTCAATAAAAATTATCTGTAGATTGACTTCTAATAATTTATTATTACCTGTTTTTTTCATCTTTGATATTTGATGCGTTATTCTCATGACTGAAACGAAATATTTTACTTTTTTTAATAGCGATCTTTAATATTTATCTTTAATTTTAATCGAGAGTGATCTTAAGTTTTAATAATGCCATGGAAACATTATGATTATTGCAATCTTTGAATATTGCTAATCTTGGTAGTATATCTCATCATCATCAAAATTAATTAGCAAGAAAATTTGATATTAATGATGATTTAATTTGTTGAAAAAATATTAGGGTATAATAATTAAATATAATATCAATCTATTAATTTTTATAAGCGATGGGCTCAAAATATCTATGAAGAAATTTATAGAGCCTTTTGATAAACGAAATAGATCTACTAATCCTGAAAATGGCACTAGAAGGATTGAAAAAGAAACAGACGGGGTAACACACCTTCAAATATTTTATAATGGAAGTTGGCGCCATGACCATAAATGTAAATTAAAAACTAATAAAGAATGTACTATTGGAGCTTAGCATTTGATCATTATTAATTTTTCTTAATGATAATGTATAAACTTGCAAAAACCAACTATCATTAAAAATCATCAAATATTTAACTTTAGATCGAAATGTAGTATAAATTAATCAAAAAATAGTTCGTTTGCTTTTTTCCAGTGGATATTTATACCTCCATATAAATTTAGTTTTTCTCTAAAGAGAATATTTTTTGTTTGAATGTTAAAACTTTGTATTTTTTTAATTAAGAAGCAAAAAGAATAAGAAAAATAAATAATTATTTTGCATAAAAAGATGATCGATAATTGGTGTATTAAGATTTAATAGATATAATATAACATATCTAAATAATAAAATAATAGAATAAATGTTAAGATTTAAAATTTATTGCCTATAACCTATTAACTGAAACAAATTTATTATTTCAGTAAAAGTAGGATATAGTCTTTTGACTCAATAATAAAAACAAATATGAATATCATCATTTGGATTCTTTAAATATATATTATAAATGGTTATATCAAGCTGCCATATGACGGTATAATCTTTTTATTATTTTTAGATTTTAAAACTTATAGTCCTTTATTAGTTAAATTATTTTCAGATAATATTTGCTACCAATCCTAAAAGTATAATCACATCAAAATAAATAAAACAAACGATTTTTTAAATACATTTCCCATACGTTGTCAAAAAATAATACCTTATAAATAATATTTTTCCTAAAAACATACTTTTTAAGTAATGACATGCAATAGACGTTAAATTCAAGAAAAACCAAAAACCAAAAATTATTTGTGTTTTAAATCCATTTAAAATATAAAAATTTTTACAAAAAATAATATCAATGTAATAAATATGGTCCCAAGGCTTAATATCTTTAAATATTTTTCATAGGATTTAGCTTTGCTTGAATTTAAATCGTTTCTCTTGTATTTTTTATAAGGGCGAGAAAGTTTTATTTCCAGGTAACTTAGTGCAAAGGCAATTGAAGAAACCAACATAGAAGATATTGTAATAGAATTGGTTTGAATTACAAATCCAGCAATGCATGGTAACATGCCCCAGGAAAAAGAAAACCAAAAATCAGTATGAAAAAACCCATCAAATAATTCAAAATTATAAGCAAACAAGAAGAAACCTTCTAGAATAGCTACTATTAAAAGCAAAGGAGTAAAATAAACAATATAATATATACCCAATAAATAAGAAACAAATAAACTAGAAATTATTATTAGCCAACTTTGCTTTTTAGAAAATATATCTCCCCATGGCTTTGCCTTTTTAGAGCCCATATTGTCAGCTACATGTGCGGCTACTCCCAATGACATAAAATAAATTATACAAATAGCAAACAATCTTTCAAAATTTATATTAGAAGCAAGTAATCCCCCCAAAACAACAAATGATAAACACATTCCTGTGTAAGGCAAGAAAAGCAACCCTATGAAAATTTTAAATTTTAGGGGACCAAATTTGGGTACATACCATTCATTGATACGTGAATCGTTATTCATGGTTTTTTTGCTGAAATTATAGCTGCTGTTTCTAACGTGAGAGTTTCAGAAGTTATTTGTGTAAATCCATGGTTTATTAAAATTTTGGGCAAGGTACCGTACCAGTCTGTGGACATTATCAACAAATCAAGTTCTTTAAAAACTTTAGACCAATTTTTTAACAATCTACCACTTAATCTAAGTATTTTAAAGTAAAGTTTCCACATTTCACGAAATATTAGACGAATTGGAAAGATGAAATCATGTAATATAATTATTCCCCCATTTTTTAGGACTCTAAAACATTCATTAATAAGTCTAGGCAAATTAGAATATTTAGGCAAATACGAACTAATTATGCAATCAAAATAATTATTTTTAAAAGGCAAAAATTCTGCAATACCATTAATACAAAAATAATCTGAATCCTTTTTTTTCAATATTTTCAGATATTCATAAGTTAAATCTATTCCAAATGCAACACGACCTTCTTTTTTTAACATAGATGAAAGGATCCCAGTACCACAAGCCAAGTCCAAAATTAATCCTTTTGTTGGTATTTTGTTTAACATTTTTCTCTTCCAATAATAATCTTGGCCAAAAGTTGCAAATTTAACCAATTCATCATAACTTAAGGCATTGGATTCATTGAAAAAATTTTTTGCATATAAATGACCTTCATTCTGCTCCATTATTAATTTAATTATATACATTAAATTAAAAATTTTAAGGTCAATAGTTCTGATTTGTTATAAAATATCAAGTACAATAATTTCTTTTTAAACTATTATAAAATATGATAAGCAGATTATCCAAATTCAATATCATAAATAACAAGTTTATTATTCATAATAGTATGAGTGACTTTGCCTATTTTAGGTTTTTAAGTTACAATCTTCTAACAGAGGAAGAAAAAAAAGATAAAGAAGAAATTGTTGCAGTTACCGAACAGGTTCTGGATGCTAAAGGTATGGAATGCGATGCAACAATATCAAAGATCTCTCAGGATGATTTAAAAGAAATATTGGAAAATGTAAGACAAATTCGCAAAAAGAAGAAGAAAAAAGATAAAGAAGAAGAAGTATCAATAGAAAAACAGGTTGAGTTCTAAATATCCATTTTGGCCATTTTATAGTGGCATAGGCTTTGCATTATTTGGAATAATACTAATTGTATTAAAATCAGGAATCAAGACTATCATTTATTTTTTTCATAATTGCTTTATTTCTCTTTCTAATGTGGACATATCTGATTGTTCGTATCGATATTAAAAAAAATAAAAGAAAAAGCCAAGTCTGTATATGTGCTATTTGTAACCATGAACAATCAGAAATTTGTATGAAAGAAAAATGCCCGTGTTGTGTAAATATGAAAGATAATATAGTTATAGGACATTCCAATAATTCCCTCCAATAAGAAATAAGTTATTAAAATCTTTAATAATAACTGGTGGTAGCATTGTAAATGTATATTATTGCTTTTTTTCAATTATTTTATAACCAAGTATCAGATAAATAACTTGCAATAAACGAATAATAAAATAACCACAAGTAATTTGCATTAAAAAATAGTCTGTCTACATATTACAGAAATATTTACAAATAAATCGATTAAATACTCAGAGCAGATTTGATATTTTGTTTTTGGACCTAAAGTATAATTCCAAATGGTTAAAATTCTTGTAGTTATTATAATATAATTAAGTTATCAGCAGAACAAAAGATTATCGGATATCACACATGATTTATTTATATGGAATATATATTGCAATTATGGTTAAATTTTTTGATAATATTGTAATTATTACAAATGGTAAAACTATCAATTTACATGTTATATTAATTGATATTATTTTTAAACTACAAAACCCTTCTCTCATTATCAATTGAAATAAAATAAATAAAATTGTTCTAGAATGAATAAGAAATTAAAATTATTTATATTTGTTTTTGTTATTCCATTTACATTTACAATTTTTTTATTGCATTTTTTTCCTGATACATTAGCATATTTTAAAGGTAATTTCTCAGCTAATAATAATTTTGGAGAGAAAAGATATCTAGTCAGTTTGACTCACAAATTAAATCAAACTAATGACTTTTCTAAACCAAATTACAGTATTCCAATTCAATATCTCAGTAAACTAAAAATAGGATTGATTGGACCAACTTTTACTGATGCAGCTTATAATAATAAATTCTATTCATTTTATGTCAAATATGCCCACTCATCTTCCAAATCTAATATAACAAAGGATCTCAATCTTTTAAATAGCAAGGTATCAAACCGCCAAAGGGGTACCCAACACAATGTTTTTGCAATGATTCATTTAATAAAAGATATAAAGTCGATTTCAAACCAAACTCAAGTAAAACTTCTTACCGATACTGATATAAATAATGGTAAAATATTTGACAACCATCAATCTAATTTATTCAATATATTGATTTTAGGACATCAAGAATATGTAACTCAAAAAGAGTATGATAATTTAAAAAAATTTGTATCAAATGGAGGTAAAATGATTGCCATAGACGCCAATATTTTTTATGCACAAGTTAAATTCTTTGGTAATAACAATACTATTTCTTTGGTCAAAGGTCACGGTTGGGCATATAATGGGAAAACGGCCTGGAAAAGTATTAATGAAAGATGGAAATCTGAAACTCAGAATTGGTTTGGCAGCAATTATTTATGCTATCACTGTGTTAAAACATTTAAAAACAACCCTTTTAATTATTTGCCACATGAAGAGCAATATATTACAAATCCAAAAGATATAATTTTACTTAATTATAATCCTGTTGAATTACCAAGCGCACCAAAATCAAACGTTGCTATGGCTACATATGAATTAAATTATGGGAAAGGCAAAGTTATTGCTTTAGGGATTTACTCGGATGATATAATACAAAATGAAAATTTTAATAGATACTTTGTGAAGTTACTCTTTAGCCTTTACCACTATTAATGTTTTCCAACCAAGTTCAACGAAATGAAATGGATTATAACTGATAAAATCACCGAAATTAATCTTAAGTTTACCAACTTTTAAATCTAGGATTTAAATATAGGTATATAAAAGTAAAGTCCAGGTACTCAGTATTCAATACGGTAAAATAATTTTAATATTAGGTTCCTGACTTTAAATATAACCAAATTATGAAAATAATATTATTGATTACTATTTGATTGCAAAACTCATTTTTGATATGTCAGATTCAAAGAGTAGATATTTTATTTATACATCATTGTTATTAATCTCAAATATCGTAAGATTCTGAAATATCACATATAAATATTTTACCTTGAAAAGTCCCACTCTTTTTAATTGCATTAATAATTGTGTCAACTTTAGTATCAGGAATAACTGTTTCCACCCTTGTTCTACGGGCAAATGGTGGGGCAAATTTTTCTTGAGTGACATATTCCTTTACTTTTCGCTCTGAGAATTTTTTTTCAAGTTTACCCTGACCTACGATATTAAAATAGGAAATACCATCAACATCATTTTCTTGTAAAACTTGTATAAGAGTATTAAATCGATTTTCAGGAATATATATAATTAATGCTTTCATAAGATTAAATTAGATTAGATTTATTCGAATATTAAAATTTTTTCATAATTCTTCGAATACTTTAAATTTTGATCATTTAGCAATATTTTTATCAGCAATAATATTTCATATCTAAAATAACAATGTGCTATAATCATTTATAATTGATAAAAAAATGAATTATAGATAGGAAAAAACTTTATATATCTACAATTTTATTAGTAGGTAAAAAATGTTCTTTTAATAAAATTATACTCTATAATTAATTTAATACACTATCAAAAATAATCAGATTTTAAAATATTTACTATTGAGCTTATAAAATTTATTTGTGGCAGATTATTACCACAGAAAGATGTATAGTTATTTTATCCCTAGGGCGTCTTTAAGGTCAATTTCATGATCTTGTTCTTCAGCTATAATCGTCCTTAATTTTTCAGACAAAGCAAATTCGCCTGCCATTTCTGCCTGACGGATTCTTTCTCGATAATTCGCAATAGTATCTTGTTCAGCTTTCAAATCAATTTCTAACATAGTTTTTGAATCTTCAGATGTTTCAGCATCCTTTCCTTTGACTGTTGGTTCTCCCCCAAGATAATCTATCTGCCTGGCAATTTCCAATGCATGGGAGAGCTCCTCTGATGCATGCAATTTCAGCTGTTCTGCAATGTCACCATACTCTGGGCCTTTTAATGTAGCACTAAAAACAACATATTGAATAATCGCTTTATATTCTCGAGCAAGATCTTCATTTAGTCCTCGAATAATTTCGTCTTTAGTAGAAGAAGATGAATTGGATCCAGAAGTACCTGATTGAGTATTAATATTATTAGACATATGAACTGAATATAATTTGTAGTTTATATTGTTATGTGTTAGAACGGCTCTGTTCACTTAAGGGTTTTGACAGGACTTTTTTATCTTAATCAAGTAAATTTTATAATTTTTAGAATTTACTTCGGACTAAATTCATCTTAAATTTTACAACATTATTTATTTTCTTTTTAGATTTTTTCTTATGATTGTTAAATACTAGAAAAACCTATAGCTTTTAAAATGACCATTTTATCTATGAGCTCCAGAAACAGAACGCCTTCACAAATTATAGGTTATGATATACTTGTACTTTTTAGGTTTATCATTTAGGAATGCTGCGAAAGCATTATCATTTTTACTTTTAGTCAAAATAAGCCATCTTGTTTCCATTTGGAATTGGATTCAAAAGTACAAACCAAATAAATATCGCAAGAATAAGAAAATCCTTGAATATCCTTGTATACAAAAAGATGAAACTGCGATAAAAGTAGGTTCTTCTGAATTAATATGGCTTTGATGGATTGTTATTATCAAACCAATAGATAAAGAAATCCTTTCATTTGACATATCAAAAGAGCGGAATATGTTTGTAGTTGCAGAACGTTTTCTTTCTAATGTTATAAAAGAGTATGGAAAACACCCTGTCTCAACAGACGGTGGTGCTTGGTATCCACCACAAGCATGCAGATTTCTAAAACTTGTTTACCATCTTCATTCTCTTTATTGAAAAAAGCATCATTGAAAGAACTATGCAGTACATAAAGGATAGGACCGAAACCTTTGATGACTATTTTCCTTGCTGAAAAAAGAACAAATGTAAATTAAAACATGTAAAACAATGGTTTAAGCTGTTTGTTGATCAACATAATAAAGAAATATTATCTTAAGTTAACAGTTATGTAAACACATGGCTAATCATTATTGTAAACTGATTGTGCTCATTTAGATTTGTTAATTTTTATAATTTTGAAATACATTAAAAAAATATAACAATAATTTTGTTGCTGAAAACAAGCAGTATTAGTTTACAAAAGAACATACAGCATTCTTTACACAGCTGTTAACAGAGCCTATTCTAATGGTGCTCTGTTTATTAGAGTTCATAAAAGAAATGGGAAGGCATTTTCAATCTTATAGATTTTTCCTTGGGTTAACAGTTATGTAAAGTATTGTCTAGTTGAATGTGTAAACAAGTTATGATTGTTTTCACAGACAAAATAATTGGGTTATGGTTTATTTGATGATTGTTATTTAAAAAATACCTCAAGTAAAACAACTACAATTATTTTACATTAAATATAACCGATGAACTTACAGAAACTGTTAACATAGTTATAAATGGAAATACAAAAAAATTTTTAATTATGATTTGTCATTATATTTTATCTTACTAATGTTTCTTTTATGTTGGAAAAACAGAAATAAAAGATATGCTTTATTCACAAATCTGATTTTAGCTATTTTGATGAATTGGTTTATAAAAATTTGCTACCTTTGTTTGTTTTCTATACAAAATTATTATTTTGATATAATAATATTTATGGATATTTTCAATATTTATTATAACAAAAGAAGGTCGATTTTTTTTAGTCCCTTTTTGTCATTATATTTACTAGATCTCTTGTATAATTAGAAACAATCTATATCTTGCTGTATGATGCTTTTTAGTTTCTATCAACCTTGGTTCATAATCCTATAGTTTACCAGGCCTGCCACTATATCCGATACCTTATTGTATTTTCTTAATTTGTTTCTGAAAATATCACTCATGATCTTATACTTTTTCAATCGACAGATAGTATGTTCCACAACTATCCTCTTTTTAGAATGAATAATGTTGAACTCGATTTCTTCTTGTGACAACGCTAGTTGATTTCTCTTCTTTTTATATGGTAAGGCGGATAGTTGTTCTGGGAAATCCTTTTCTACACCAAGGTATCCAAGATCAATCACATTAACAACCTGTTTGGGAGTACATGGATGATTCTTTTTATAAACATCGTAATCATGCCTTCGTCCTTTCTCGTGGGCTGCTTTATGAATGATATAACCACGATTGTTAACCATAAGTCTGGTTCTTTACAGTATGTCTTTTCTTCTTGCCTGAATAGTATGTCCTACGTCTTCTTTTATCGACAGGTCTTGGTATCTGCTGTTCGGTACAATCTATAAAAGCCAAAAGACCTGGAAAATATTTCTCTACTTCCTCTGGAGTTTTCAGCCTCTTTGTTATTGGGTATATCTTTTGTGGAATTGGTACACATTGTCTTATCAGTCCCTCAACCTTTTGAATGTCTCTACAAATATTGCTCTGATCCAAATCAAATAAAAAGCCAGCTAAATGTGTAAGTGATGTAAAGACGATAATACACCAAAAGCATGAGAAACCTATTTTTTAAATCCAGCTTGAATGGTCTCCCTGCACCAATGTCTCTTTTTCTATTTTCTTTTCGTTTGTATGATAATCGTCTTATCTCATGTTTACCATATCTTTTTGTTATTTCCTTATTGTAAATATTATCAAATTCTTGCACTGTAAGGCCGGTGAATGATTTGAAAAGCAATGGTTTTCTGGATAACCTCTCGTATGAAAGCAAAGAGAGAACAGGTAGAGAATAAACTAATGGTCATAAAGTTGTTTAGTTGCAATTACGCAAGAGATCTA
>CAWISD010000062.1:0-8718 GCA_963838615.1 uncultured Nitrososphaeraceae archaeon | reverse complement strand
AGAGGTACACCTTGCATAATTAGAAAAAATCTAACACTTTCCAGCATGATTTTGTATCGGTTTCTAATTATAGTTGTTCTGTATTCTATAGTTTACCAGACCTGATACTGTATCCTTATATCTTTTTATCATACCTTCTTATCCTATTTCTGAATCGTTACTTTTTATCTCTGTATTTTTTCAATCGGTTATAGTGAGAATATTGATGATAATAAAGAAGAATTGTTAATTTTGATGTGGTTGATTCAGTTTTTAATCATATATAAAACTAGAAACAAGTGCAATAGGAATTAATTCAACAAGAGGAATGAAATGTGTTTTTAATTTATTGTGATAGTATAGCTCGAGTCCAAGCAGTATGTTTTTCTTTTGGTTTGTTATCATATGCCATCGAATAATCAACCTGCTTACCTTATTACTTGATAATGATGTCTTTTTATTTTCGGTAAGGGTCCCCTTCAATTGATCGAAGGTTATACAATCATATATAAAGATAAAGGAAATGTCTATATATTAGCAAATGTGATTGTTAATTTGAGGAAACTCATTCTACAATGGTGTCTTCTTGTGTCGTTTTATGAATTATTTTATTGTATGGGTAATTTTCAAGGATTATAATGCATGCGCAATATATAGATATATAGAAGCAATTGGATAGCGACATTATATCATTTATCTATTCTTTCTGTCTGTAAAACCCTATCTTTTTATGTATTATTTCTTGCAAATAAATGCAACTGCCGTTCTTATATTGTTGTTTGTTGTACAACATAGTAGTTTTCTTTCCTCCCATTTTACCCAATGCCTTGCTGAACAAATGATATAAGTCATTTATTTAACCCTATTTTCAATTGTATGATAATATTTACAATAAAACCTACTAAAGAGGATATTGTATTCTATGTAATATATAATAAAAGGGTAACGAATCATTATAATAATCAATCTTTAATAATCGATTAATTTACATATCCATCAACGTATTATCGTAATAGTCATCTCCACTCAATGTTTTATAAAAAATAATAAAAAAAGAAAAAAATAAGATCATACTTACTATTTCTTTCACTGCTACCTCAATATATGAGGATATCGTCGCATAATTTGGTTGTAGATGCAGCACACCATCTCAAATGTTTTCTTAAAAGATGATGACTTGATGTATATAGAAAGGTGGAATCCTGTTACAAGGCAGTATTTAAAAGTTATTTATAAATGTATTAAATATCTTTTTGACCTCTAATTGAGGAAAGATTTCATTTAACTTTCTTGGTATTTTATCTTCAAAAACGATATTCGAATACCATTTAGAACTAAATGCCGTCAGCATCATCAAATCGGTAGAGTATCTTTACCTTTATCAGTCAACTTCCACAATACCATAGTCGGAGATTTCTTTTCTTCTGTGCATTCTATGAGCCCTTCCTTCTCGAGCTCCTTTAGACGCATTGAAAGAACTCTTGGTGTAAGACCATGGATAGAATCTAATCCGATTGAAGCGTTGAATCTTAAGAAAACCAATATCTCTTATTATCAACATGGTCCACTTCTTGCCCAATACTCCTAAACTTGTCTTGATTGGACAATTGAGGATCTTTACTTGTGGACGAACCACGGAATCGTCTGATATGACTGATTTCTCTTTGTAACTATTAGTGGATTGCAATATGTATTTGCTACCTTGCTTGCTTTTATACTATACTTTGTATAGTTTTCTTATAACAAAACTTTTAAGTTTTACGGAGTTCTAGCATAACCTAATTTAGCACCATATGTAATATTGGTTGTCTTCCACATATCTCGTATAACCCATGAATCACCTGTTATCTTTTCACCATAAGATGAACGAAAATCCATCCATTCTTTTAAAGCACTATAGGCTTCAGATGTGATAAATGAATAGTAATTCTCTGGTTCTCCGGCGTAAATAACTATCTTGGCTGCCATGATGGTTCCATCAGGACTTGTAATAGGGATCTATGTGTTTCCACTGAAGGTAATCCCAAGCACCTATACGAATACCAGATGAAATCATCGTAAGTATAATAGGCTTGATACGAATATCAGGATATTTTAAAATCTGAATAATTTCATCCAATGTGGGAGTTCTATCATTTGCAGCATGATTTCCACGTGGCATGTCTCTGGTTACAAGTTTCCAGTTGATGATAATATCATTCATGTCACAGAAAAGTTTCACTGGTTTGTAATAATTGGGAATAGTGGACTCGGCAATTTCGCCTTTGGTAGCTCGCTCTTTTTGAAAGATAATAAAATCAATTAAAGTGTCTTTTCTGCTTTGTTGCATGATTCCCCCTTTCCAAATACATTTAGCTAACATCTATCAACAAATTCTATGAAATGGTCCATCTACAACCAATCTCTAGTTAGACGTGGTGAAATCTTGCTAGGCTTTGATGTTATTGATAACTGGGATACTGAATTAAAGGAGATGAATAAAGACAAGGTTGGATGAGCCATTTCATTATCCTAATACCTTCCTCCTTCTTGCTTGGATATGCTAAAGTATACTTTCATCTTCCATACAGACAAACTAAAGAAGGTATTGCTCAAGGACATGCCCATGGAAAAGTACCTTCTATTCCTGATTATACTACAATAAGTAGAAGGATAAATCGACTAGATATAAAAATAGAAAATGATGACAAAAACAAGGAATTCAAAGACGAATACATTGTCATTGCAATAGATAGTACCGGTATCAAGGTTACCAATAGAGGTCAATGGATGAGAGAGAAATGGAATGTGAAAAATAAGAAAGGATATTTAAAAATACATGTAGCAGTTAATGTGAAGACCAAGAAAATTCTTTCGATGAAAGGTAACGCAGATGAGCATGTTCATGATAGCAAGGCGTTACCAGAATTGGTTGAGAATATTATAAAATCCGATAGTGTAACAGCAATAGGCAAACTATTCGTGTGATGGCGCCTATGAAGGTAATGACATTTTTAGGTATCTTGCAGATAATGGAATCTTGCCTTGTATTAAAGTAAGAAAGAATGCTAAAGTTGGATGGAAAAAAGGGAACATCCTTAGAAATCTATCAGTTATATCCCAGAAAAATGACTTACAAAAATGGAAGGATAGCATTGTAAGCTATGGACAAAGATGGATTGTTAGAAACCGTATTTTCTTCTATAAAAAGAATGTTTGGTAGAAGTATGTTTATTCGGTTAGACTGAAAAATATGATACAGGAAATGATGTTGAAAGCATCATTGTATAACAAAATGATATCTATTTAGACAAAACAGATAGTAAAATCAGAGATTTTAAGAATCATGCAACAAAGCATCTTTAACCATTAGATATCATATTTATATATATTATAGAGATTATAGGGCCCTGTTAACTTAAGATATTATTTCTTTATTATGCTGATCAATGAATAGATTAATCCATTGTTTTATATGATTTAATTTACATTTGTTCTTTTTACAAGGAAAGTAATCATCAAATCCTTTCAGTTCTATCCTTTATATACTGCATTGTCCTTTCAATAATGCTTTTTTCAAAAAAAGAATGAAGATGATGATTTAGTTTAAGAATCTGCATGCTTGTGGATACCATGTACCACCATCTGATGAAACAGAATGTATTCCATACCTGTTTACCACATGAGACAGAAATCGTTCGGCACACAAACATGTTTCGTTCTTTTGATATATTGAATGCAAGAATTTCTTTATGCTTTGGTTCAATAACAACCCAAAGCCATATTAATTCAGAAGCCTGCCTTTATCGCTGTTTCATCTTTTTGTATACAAGAGTATTCTTTAATTTCTTTCTTGTGAGAAAATCTTTTTGGCTTGTACTTTTGAATCCAGTGCCAGATTGAGACATGGCTTATTTTTATTATGTGTAAAAATGATAACGCTTTGGAAGTGTTCCTAAACGATAAACCTAAAAAGTATAAATGTAATCCATATCCAATAATTTTTGAGGATGTTCTATTTCTAGAGATCATAAATATATGGTCATTCTAAAGCTATAGGTTTTTCCTTAAGTTAACAGAGCCGATTATAGAGTCTTTCTTCTAGATTGGAGCCTTCAATCTTTATAAAGTTAAGAAAAACCTCCAACCGCTTGGGATGCTGTCTCTTTGATTCAGGAACTTTAAAGTATATAAAAATCGATTATATGGACCAGAGGAAGACTTGTTAGTTTTTTTAAACAACTACTGCCATTGAAGATGATGATATATAGATTTGGACCTAAAAAAGCGTTCATTATTGAAGCGGGCCCGGAGGGCTTTGTGCTGAAATCCGTCCTTAAAAATAGATTCTACTATTTTAGTAGTATAATCTAATTTAAAGATATTGGTATAATCGTCACACTCTAAATGAGCATAGCAGTTGCTGCTCTCATTGATAAACCATATAAAAGATATGAATTTAGGCTTTCGTATTCAATAGTATATTTTGCTTCTGGGAAGTAAAGGAAAAATTTGAAGATAAAAATAAGATTTATTCTATTATAATGGATATTATCAACATGTATAACCGGTTCTATGGGAAGTTCTTTGGTAATTGGGTTCAAATGTTTTTATGTAATATTAAATACTCAAAGTCTTTTTATATAACAAATTTAATCCTTGATGATTTAATTCTACATGTACAACTATAGGTAACGGGGCTCATATACTATTAATTAGTAATTCAAGACAATAAAATTAGTTTAGATGATTATTATATTAACTCAAGATCATAGTATTGGATAAAAATGAGTTCAAATCTGCTTTGTTGCATGATTCGAAACACAGTTAAAGATATACTCCATTTAGGGGCGTGATAATTTAGTTTTTACTGTTTCCGTCATGATTCCATCGACAAAACGTTAACAAATAACGATTAAAATAATCATGCAACAAAGCAATCCTTTTGCTATCTCCTTTTTGTAAATATTATCAAATTCTTGTACTGTAAAGCCAGTGAATGATTTAAAAAGTAGTGGTCCTTTGGATAATCCCTTGTAGGGAAGCAAAGAGAGAACAGATAGAGAATAACCTAATGGTCATAAACCTGTTTACAAGTAATTACGTAAGAGATCTATTATTTAAAAGCAAGAAGTTTCTTTGATATTTTAAATTCTTGTTACTGTTATCTGATCTGACCCAACTGGCAAAAATCTTTGCACCTATATCCAATTTTTGAATTTAGTGATTTGAATTGTTAACAGCAAAAACTTTATTATGATTATCAATATTTATGGCTATATTCCTTGGATTTGTTGTATATCGTGAATAATCAATTATGGTTACGTTATACGTCTTTTTGGGATTCTTGGGATTCTCCCAGGCAATATAAACAGTATGAGATTGTTTTGAGAAATAAATTTGATTAATCTTTTTAGATGATTCATCGTTTTTGGACATGACATTTCTTAAATCTCTGTCAACAACCAAAATAACTCTATTTCCAGTGCTATTTACATTGTAATATGATTTATAGTCATAATCCAATTTAAAAACATATTTTGCAATCCACAAATAAAAAGGATCTGCAATAACTGTAACTTTAGTATTAGAATTTGTTTTGTTGTTGATATTTGACAAATAACTATACAAGTGCGCTGCAGCTTCAAAATGTGCAGAATTAACATTCATTGTTATTATGGAGTTAGTCTTTACAAGGTCTATGCTTCCTATTATTAATACTATGGTAAATGTAGAAAGGAATATTTTAATAATTCTTTTATCAGGGATTCTTTTCAGTATCTCTTCTATCATGAGCTCCTATAGCAATTGAAAATGCGGGTATCAATGGGATCCAATGATACAAAGAAACCCATCCTATAATATAGAAAAATAGAAAAAAAGGAATTATCCAAAATAAAACTAAAAGATCTCTTTTTATAACTGCCATTATTAAACCAGCTATACCTAATATCAAAAATATAGGATCGACTTTGAATAATATTGTTTGAAATGAATTAACAAGTGGTTGACTCTCTCTATGAGTTTGATAATATACACCTGACAACCAATTGATAAATTGACCATTTATTATAGAATAAGCCGGCCACATCATTGGGATTAAGATTACAGGTATTAACCATAAACAGATCCTCTTAGGTGATCTATCAGTATTTTTAAATATTAGAAATCCTGTTAAAGGGATCATAACAAATGCGGGAATTTTCGTAAATATGGCCAATCCTAAGGATATGCCTGATGATAAAAATAATAAGATCCCACGACTATTTTTTATTGTTTTTCAAATAATTATTGGAAATAATCGCCAATAATATCGACAAAAGTAAAAATGGCAGCAGAATAGAATCTAATAATATCCATCGCAATAGCCAGCTTAAAGGTGTTATTCCAAATATAATTGAGGCAATTAAAGCAACTTTTTTATTATAAACTCGTTCTGAAATTTGGAATATAAGAAAAGTATCAACTACTGCAAGTAAACCCATTATTATTCGAGGAATGAAATACAACATTTCAATTGAATTTATGTTACCAATTTGTAGACTAATAATGTGAGGGTAACCAATTAATGAAAATATGCCTGCTAAAAAAAATTGTCCAAAATATGGGTGATCATAAAAGGTGGGATCCTCTTGTGGTCCTAAACCATTTATTAAATGAAGTGCTCTGCCCATATAGATACCTTCATCATAATAAAGACCTGGCCAACCTATTGGATTAAATAGATGAGTAAATGAACTCAAAATTAGTGATACTAATAAAAAGAAATATTTGTTATCATATATAATTCTGCCCATCTTTATCATAGACTTTGGTTGTGCTTTTTATGACTACTCGATATAAATAAATAACATCAAGTTAATGCGCTAGAGATATTATTTCTCCATTGTATTGATCAAGGATGGATAGTCATTGCTTTACATGTGCTTTGTTGGCTCTGTTAACTTAAGGAAAAGCCTATAGCTTTTAAAATGAACATTTTATTTATGAGCCTCTAGAATTATAACACCTTCACAAATTATCGGTTATGGCTTGTAATTGTACTTTTTAGGTTTATCATTTAGAAATACTGCAAAAGCATTATCTTTTTTTACAAATAGTTAAGATAAGTCATGTATCAATCTGGAACTGGATTCAAAAATACAAACCAACAAATCAAAAAAGAAGAAGAAAATTGACGAGTATGTAATTGATGAAACTCAAATTAAGGTGTGCTCTGAATTAATATGGCTTGATTGGATTGCCATTATCAAAACAAAAGGTAGAGAAATCTCTCTCAATCAGCATATCAAAAGAACGAAAAATATGTTTGTTGTATCCGAACGTTTTCTATCTAGCATTGTAAATGAATATGGCGAACATCCCGTTTCCACAGATGGTGGTACATGGTATCCACAAGCCTGCAAGTTTTTTGAAATTAGATCATCATATTCACTTCTCTATTGAAAAAAGCATTATAGAGAGAACAATGCAGCACATAAAGAATAGGGCCGAAACCTTTGATGATTATTTTCCTTGCAGAAATAACAAATGTAAATTAAATCATGTAAAACAATGGTTTAATCTATTCGTTGACCAGCACAATAAAAAAATAATATCTTAAGTTAACAGCACCGCTTTATTGCAGTATTTCTTTATATACAATGCATTTAGATGTCTTATTCTTAAAAAGAATGGAAATGATAGACAATAGCCAATCCATAATTAGATGCAGTGAATACTAATTGGTTTTGACATTATTTACAACAGGGATACAGAGTTAAAACAGATGAAAAAACAAGGTTAGTGAACCCTTTCATTATCCCTATACTTTTCTCCTTCTTTTACTTTGATATGCCAAAGTAATTTCACTTGCCATTTAGACAAACTAAAGAATGTATTGTATAAGAGAACATGCTAAAGGAAAAGTGCCTTCTATTCCTAATTATAGTATAATACACAGAAGGATAAACAGGTTGGATAGCAAGATAAAAGATACGGATAGCAAAAGTAAGGAATTTGAATATGAGTATATCACAATTGCAATATACAGTACAGGAATAAAGGTTACCAACAGAGGACAATTGATGCAAGATAAATGGAATGTAAACAACAAGAATAAAGGATATTTGAAAATACACATGGCAGTAAACATCAAGAACAAGAAAATTCTTTCTATTAAGGTTACTGACGAACATGCTCACGATGGTAAAGCATTACCAGAATTGATTGAAAATATTATAAAATCGGATAATGTAACAGTAGCAATATGTAAACTATTCGGTGATGGCGCTTATGATCGCAACGATATATTCAGATATTTGTCCGCAGACAATGGAATCTTGCCTTGTATTAAAGTAAGAAAGAATGCTAAAGTTCTATTGAAAAAAGGACATATTTTAAGAAACCTATCCGTCATATCTAAGAAAAATGATTTGCAAAAGTGGAAGGATAGCATTGTATTATATGGACAAAGATGGATTGTAGAAACGGTATTTTCTTGCATAAAGAGAATGTTTGATAGAGAGTATGTTTATTCCGTTAGACTAAAGAACATGGTACAGGAAATGAAGTTGAAAGCGTCATTGCATAACAAAATAATTTCTATTTAGACAAAACAGATAGTAAAATAAGAGATTTTAAGAATCATGCAACAAAGCAATTCTGATCTAAATCAAAGAGAAATCCATCTAAAGTGTAAGTTATGTACAAACTATAATACACTAAAAGCATTAGAAATCTATTTTTTACATCTATCTTGAAAGACCTGCCTATTGCATC
>CAWISD010000061.1:0-72179 GCA_963838615.1 uncultured Nitrososphaeraceae archaeon | reverse complement strand
AAAGCAATTGTTATAACCATCTTTAAAATTAATCCTAACTCACATAGCAAGAATACAATTCTTTCAGTAAAACCATAAACAATAAGGGAATGAAGTTGGGTAATTACAAAACAAAAGTTTAACTTTTATTGCATCTAAATCATTTTACATAAAATTAATCCAGATTGCAAATTAAATATAATATATCTCTTGCATAATTAGAAACAATCTACACTTTCCAATATGGATGGTGTATCTGTTTTTACCGAGACTGGTTAATCATTCTATAATTTACCAACAGACCTATACTATGTCTGATATCCTGTTGTATTTTCTTAACCTATTTCTAAATACATCATTCATTATCCTGTATTTTTTCAACCTACATATGGTATGCTCTCTATCACAATCCTCTTTTTTTAGAATGAAATTTGTTATACTCTTTTTCTTCCTCAGATAACTCTTGTTGGTTTCTCTTCTTTTTATACGGCAGTGCGATGATAATTGTTCTGGGAAATCCTTTTCCACACCAAGATATCCCAGATCAATCACATTAACAACTTGTTTAGGGATGATAGGATGATTCTTTTTATAAACATCATAGTCATGTTTTCGTCCTTTCTTATAGCCTATTTTGTGAAGGATATAACCATCTTTGTTCACCGTAAGTTGGTTCTTGACAGTAGTATGACTCTTCTTCTTGCCTGAATAGTACATCTTTCTTTTATTCTTATCAACAGCAGTCTGGGAATCTGCTGTTCTGTACAATCTGTAAAAGCAAGAAAGCCTGGAAAATATTTCTCTACTTCATCAGGTGTTCTAAGCCTCTTTGTAATGTTGTATGTTTTCTGAGGAATTGGTACACACTCCCTTACCAAACTATCAATCTTTTGTATATCCCTACAGACGTTGCTCTGATCTAAATCAAATAGAAATCCGGCTAACGTGTATGTGATGTAAAGACGATAGTACACTAAAAGCATAAGAAACCTATTCTCTAGGTCAAGTTTGAATGGTCTTCCGGCACCCATGTCTCTTTTTCGGCATTTTCTTTTGGATAAACGTTGTATCTCGTGCTTGTCATATTTTTTTGCTATTTCTTTATCGTAAATATCATCAAATTCTTGCACTGTAAGGCCAGTGAATGATTTGAAAAGTAATGGTTTTTTGGATAACCTCTCGTATGAAAACAAAGAGAGAACAGGTTGATGAGGAACTTTAGGTCATAAAGCTGTTTGCAATTAATTATGCAAGAGATCTATATATAGTAATAGAAGAAACATCATTTTCAGATATTTTTCAATGTTCTGCAGTATCATGCTACAATAAAAGTATTGAAAGAAAGGTGATTCATTTAGAACGAAATAGTTTTACAGCCTTTAAACTCAAGTTTATCGACACTAAAAATATTACCCATGCTATAAGTGAACCAATCATTGATGCTTGATATGGTTCTACTTATTATCCAAGCAATTCATAATGAATTGTTATCTTTGCAAAAGAGTATATTACTTCAGAGATAAGAATGCGGTCACTAGTTTTTTAATATCATTTTTTATTTTGCCATAAACTTTCTTTCCTGTTGAAGGTTCTACATATCTTTTTATGTTATCTATATAAAAGAATAATGTGAAAAGCGGGATATAAATTCCATATTCTATTGAAAGAGTTACTAGAGAATTAGCAAAGTTATTACTATTATATTGTGCAAATACTTGAGTGAACCACGCACCACCAAAAAATGCAAAATATACCAGAGATTATAATATTCTTGTTAAATAATACATATTCTTGATATTTCTTAAAATCCCCCTATTTCCATTTTAATTCACATCATACATTCACATCCCTCTTTTATAGATTAATTATTAAAAATATTTCTAAAACACAAAACACAGATAATACATCATTTGCCGATTATTATAGCAAATGAACTATATCATAACTTTAGATTCAAATGCTATTAGAATAAGACAACAACACCATTATCTTAGATTAAATCGCGTTGTCCCACACTTTACTGCATATTCATAAATATTGATAAGAAATATAATAGTGATTATTCAGCGGTGGATTCTTTAATTAAGAACGAACCCAGATATACAATTTAGGGATGAACTATAAGAAATAGATCGGGTTTATTTCAACTGCTTAACGGAATTGTTTAATCCATCCATTAAGAATATTTGTTAGTATTATAGGTAAGCTGCTAATCTTAAATTCAATTCAAATTAGCAAAATTAAAAAGACTATCCTCCTCTTAACCTATCGTCATTAAATCCAGGGCTACCATATTCAGATACTTTAGATTTTCTATCATGTACCTTTTTATGAATCTCTAGGCGCCTTTTCTCTTCGAATTGTTGATTGCATTTCTTGCATTTAAATGCCATTTATATTCATTAATTATGAATGCATCTAATTGAAAAAGCTTTTGAAATAAAATATTTAAAACCCAAAGTTATTGAAATATACTATGGTTAAAAGAATAATAATCTTTAAAAATTTCAGCTTTTGTATTTATGGGTAACAATATCTCAATCTATTCCTGAAATACCTAAATAAATTTTCGGTAACAGTTTACAAGCCAATTATTTTATATATGTTAATATTATTTATTGATGGAGAATTAGCATCATCTAGAAAAATTTCTCAAAAGCTGACACATCTTAACGTAATCGGCAGATTAAAATGTAAATTACAATTAATCTTTGATATTGTATAAAATTTTGATATGTGTCTATTATGCAGAGATTCTATTATTTATTTATAGAATTATAGTAATAGTAATAGTAATTCTTCTGAGAATTAAATTATTTTCTTAAAATACACTATTGTCCAAAGCGAACAACTGCTTCAAGTATATTCAATCAAAATGCAGTGATTTCATTGGAATTTCATAGAATAATATTTAATATCAAATATATGCATGATTCTTCATAGTTAAGAAAAAAGATTTATTCTATAATAAGAGATGGGATTCAAAAAGTACAAATTCAAAAGATCAATCGGTATAAAAGTCAAGATCTGAATTTTATTATATTTAAAAATATGAAACCCAAATTAAAATCATCCAGTGTATAACAGTGGTTTTGGACGTGTATAGAGCCTGAAAGCAAAAAGGTTTAAGATTGAACACACCAAAGGAGGGAAAAATGTTTGTGGCATCCGAGTATGTTCTATCGAATGTTATAGAAGAATATAGAGAACATTCGACTTTCCTCAAAGAAGCCCGTACCTGGTATCTGCAAGCATGCTAACTTTTGAAACTAAATCATCATATTCATCTCCCCTTAGAAAAAATATCAATATTGAAAGAATGATACATAATATAACGGATAGAATTTCTTTTAGAGCATGTTCAATAAAAGAAAAATTGCAGGATCAACTTTGTACAACAATGGTTAAATCTATTTGCTGACTACTACAACAAAGAAATAATTCCTTAACAATACAGCAATATCTTAAATGGCAATTTCTATTAGTTGGAAAAATACAAAAGATTTTCATCGGCCATATTTTACATTTAAAATTCAATTTCAGATTTATAAAATAAATTTTTAAAACATTTCTTTTATTATAAAAATATGTGGGGATTCACAATGTTTCTCATGCGACTAGTCGATTATCTTCAAGGACAAAAAGATAAAAGAACTTGTAGAATATGCAATTACCGTGCAAAAAATGAGAGAGAGTTAAATAGTCATATACAAAAAGAACACGGACATAAATAATTTTAGAAGAATAGCATATGATTAAATCTCATCAATAATTTAAAATTGAAAATAGAGAAGCATTTGCAAAATTATAAAAGTAAATACTAAATAGATCTCATTAATAACAAAGAACCAATCAAACGAAATCATTATTCATTTTTAAAGAAACAAGATAAACAAAACATCCGACGAGCAATTCTAAAATATCTAACATATCTGCAGATTCATTTAGAAGGATATATGCCGTTAATAGAGGTAATTACTCTCTAAATATTTCTTCTGCTTCAAATAGATATTTAATAACAACTAAAAACACATATGAATGAACAAGAAAATAACATCATTGTATGATTTATTAACTTTGAATTATTTCCTTAATGACTAAATTACTCAAATTCTTTTCTTTAACTTTTTAATGTATTATGCTCATTTCTAATTGCTATACTAATTAATAGGCATAGATTTGCAAATTAATTAAATTAGAGCATATGCTGTTTTGATTCAAATGTAAATTCAGAACATACACTGGATTGCAGGAACTGTTCTGGCATTTCTTGAATTATTCTGTTTGTAGCTTTCCATCCAGTACAATGACATGGAACAATATATTTTGGATTTGCTTTTTTTAATTCTTTTATTGTGGGTTCAATCGCATCATCATACATTTTTCCACCCGTTAGATGAAAACCACCTAAAACTGCAAATATTTTATCAATTCCTGTAAGGAATTTAGCATAGTTGATTGTATTAATAATGCCAGAATGTGCACAAGCACTAATAATTACCAATCCTTTTCCTTTAACATTTGCAACAATAGCTTGATCGTCTTTTACCAATGAGTCAGAAGTAAGTTTACTACTATAATGATCTTCCTTGTATTGTAATGGAAATCCATTCTCAAAAGAGGTATTTCGTGGTATCTGACCAGTAATTAATAATTTCGGCAAAGAAAAAGGCAAATACATGTTTGTTAATGGTGATAAATATTCAATATTGTTTTTAGAGACAATACTTGGGCCCTTTTTAGTTATCACAATGGCACCCTTTCTTTGCAAGTCATCTTTATCCAAGAATGGCATTTTTGCTTTATCCTTACCATTAGGAAATACAATCCATCTTTTTAAAAATGCATCTGGATGACAAATTAATCTTGTAGGTGTACCTATTTTTTCAAGAATATTTGAAAGGGCTGCAAAGTGATCAAGATGTCCATGGCTAAGGATTATTGCATTTATAGACTTAAAATCTATTCCTAATATATCTGCATTATATAAAACACCATTTTCACTTACGCCACAATCAAAAAGAAATGTATTTCCTTTATAGGTATTATTTGGGTTTCTCTTTTCATCTTCATAATTAGAACGGATATTGATTAAAGCAGAAAAACCATGTTCTGCAATAGGAGGTGGAAGAAATCGCTCATTCTTTATCATCAATGGACGAATTGCCGGATACGATTCAGGTATCAATCTATCAGTATAATTATCCATCAATAACGTAATTGATATATGATCAACTTCAGATAATATCAAATACTTTAAAATATATATAACAAATATTTTTCTATTTGCATTATTAAAAAAATATATTCTATATATCACTATCGATAATTTTAATGTTTTGTAAATCAATTTATTATATTAGTAAAATTGGTATATTATTGTTGATACTACATAATAGTTCAATACTTCCGACGAATTTCAAAAATGTTTCCATTTAATCAATATATTTGGAATAATTACCGTAGTAAAAATTTTAAATTAAAAAATATATTGTCAATAATTAATATAAACTGTTATATCCACATACCATCAGATTATATCTTAACGCATTTAATACTATATCCAAAGACTACGTCTCAACTCCAATACAAGACCATAACAATCTTTATACATTATAAACTACTATGCAATGTATTCCATATTTTTATAATTTTATAAAATAAAAGAAGATTATAAATATTATTATTGTAATCATTTGTTAAAATATTAATTTTAAACCATCTAAAAATTAAAGATAAAAGAAATAATAATCTGTGTTGTATTGGCTCTGTTCACTTAACAATAAAGTGTATAGATTAAATATACGCTATTTCTATTGTGATTAGTAGAAATAGAATACATTCAAAATATATAGTCTATGCTTTGTATTTTTATTTTTCAGGTCTTTCTTTAAGAAAGGCAGGTGATATAGGACTATCAGCAATTGCTTTATCAAAAGAAATCATGTTTCCATTTGGAACTGAGATTCAAAAATATAATCCTCAAAAAATATCTACAAAGAAAAAGAAAATTTCAGAATATCTGTATACATAAGATGAGACCGTAATTAAAGTCGGATCAGAATTCATCTGGGTGTGGGTTGCTATTGAACCTGAAAGCAAAGAAATACTAGGAATGAGTATATCAAAAGAACGAAATATGTTTGTTGCTATTGAACGATTTATTTCAGATGTTGTAGATGAATATGGAGAACATCCAGTTTCAACAGATGGTGGGGTACATGGTATCCACAAGCTTGCAGATTCTTGAAAATTAATCATCATATACATTCTTCTTATACAGTTGAGAAAAGCATTATTGAAATAACTATGCAGTATGTCAAAGATAGAACAATGAATGTTTTGATGATTATTTTCTTTGTAGAAAAAAGAAATGTAAATTAAAACATGTACAGAATTGGTTTGATTTATTTACAGATTATTATAACAAGGAATTATGTCTTAAGTGAACAGAGCCGTTGTATTATATATAATTTGTTATATATTAGATAATGATGTCATCAACTAGCCAATCAAATGGTCAGTATAGATGTGAACCATGTAGAATGTCATTCAATAGCCGAGAAGATTTAGACAAAAATACGCGTGAAGAACATAAATAATAACAGTGTAGCACAAGAAGATCTTTGTACACAACGACGTTTAAATAAACAACAAATTTTATTTTTATCCATGAATAGCAAAAACATGTTAAGGTACTTTACCCAATGTCAAAAATCAATTTTAAAACTCACCATATATATCATTGTGTGATTTTTATTGAAATAATATTAATAGAATTAATTAATAATTAATAATTTTATAATCAAGTATTACAACCATAATATTGATAATATTGAAAATATCAAATCATAAGAATAATTTATAACATTATTATAAATACCAATATAACACCATTATCAAGAAATTTTTTATATAAAATACGGTCTAAAAATTAGATATAAATTTAGGCTCTAATAATATAAGGAAATAATATATTTAGAAGATATCTAATATTTCTCTTGAATGCATATTAAAAGAAACTGCACTTGATCTATAAAGTATAAAGCATAGCATGATTGTAATTGTACTTTGTTGAGAATCCATCCTTAGAAATACTGCAAAAGTATTATCTTTTTTACAGATAATTAATGGAAGTCATACTTTACCTGTAATTAATACAAAAGAATAAGCCAAAAAGATTACAAAGATTAGAATATGAGAAAAATAGCAAATGGATATTTTATGTAACCTACATGTGTTTACTATTTGTAATAAAGATATAAAATAGATATTTAATAATAGGGCATAGAGAAAAAGGGATAAAGGAATTGCCGCTTACCGGAAAAATAGCAGTGGTTACTGGATCAAGTAAAGGTATTGGTTTTGCAATAGCAAAGGAATTTGCAGAAAATAATGACGCGATTGTTATTGTTTGTTCTAGGACTTTAGAGCAAGCCCAAATAGCAGCAGTGAAGATAAAGGGAAATGTATTTGCAGCTGAACTAGATGTGACTGATGATTTGAGCGTAAATAAATTCATGAATAGAATATTATTTGATCACAACCGCATTGATATTTTAGTAAACAACTCTGGCTATCAATTTGATAGAAATATTTGGTACAAGAAATTCCATGAGGGAACAATCGAAGAACTCCAAAGGATTATTGAAGTAGATTTGAAAGGATCTGTACGTTTGTCAAGAGCGGTTATTCCCATTATGATGCACAACGCCACTACAGATTGCGAGAAAGAAAACGAAGGAGGAGTCATCATCAACATTTCTTCAACACCTGCAATTGCAGGATATACGGAGGGATCCCCATACAACATCACAAAAGCTGCAAACATAGCTTTGACTAAATGCATTGCAAAAGAATATGCCATTAATAATATTAGAGCATATACCTTGGCTCTTGGCAGTATAGCAACTTTGGCAACGATTGAATCAAAGACACAAGAAGAAAGATATACTGCTGCTCAAGAATCCTCAATGAAACGATGGGGTAAACCCGAAGAAGTGGCCAAAGTTGCAGCATGTATTGCAGACAATAGTTTTTCTTTTGCAACAGGTAATACAATTGTGCTGGATGGGGGGACAGTATTATTATGACACAATATCATTAATCGGCGATTCTACGCGAGTTTTTTATTTTATCAAAAACGATAATATAAGTAATAGAATAAAAATGAATCTCCATACCAAATTACTTAACATGTAATAAAATTAGAGCATAAATTTTTGTTAGCATTATCACGCTATCACATAGAAGAATACAAAAAAATTGGACGATAGAATGAGAAAATCCCTCTTTTAAATTAATCTTTAATGGAAGGATGTATTCAAACATTCAAATGCATATCATTAGTGTAAGAGACAGATTCTTTTAACCGATTCAAATATGTAAATTATTTAAATAAATAAACTCGATTATATTATCACCTGCAAAATGATGGCTCGGGTTTCTGTTCCGTTCACCGAAGGTCATTATTATGGAAGAGGGAAAAGGCCAAACACGGAACTGGCTGATAATAGTCTCTCTTCCAGCAGGAAAAACAAATAAAGAAAAAGAAGATACTTTGTTATCCACAACTGCTTTGTTGCATAACTCATTTTTTCGTAGCTGAATGAATAATCCAATCTAAGTTTCGGAGATCGGATACCAATAATTCGTTTTGTTATTGTAAAGATTTAGTCAAGAGAAAACGAATTTCATAGTTATGCAACAAAACAATCCACAACTATATTGATACCCACACATCATTTACCTAATTAATAGTCGCAACCAAAACATACATAGAATAATCATTAATATCATTTCTTTTACTCCATAGCAAGATCTTGTGGATAGCTTAATCCAAAGAACAGTATTTTTTAAAATATTCTATATTAAAATTAATCTATTTTATTAATACATTTCTTTTTTTTCACGTAAAATTCATTTTATTTTACAGTTCTTTTTTTTAAGATTTAAAATATAATAATGAAATTTTTATATGCTATGACATGTTAAATATAGTAAAAATAAACTTTCAGAACTAGGATTACTATTGTTGATATATAATAGTAACATTTATTAGATGGCACAGAATCCTTTATTGTTTTGTCTATTCGGTTCTAATTTGTTCAACCCTTTTTCAAATATATCAAAAATGAATTAATTTAAATATTTTTTACACAAGTTAAATTCGAATATGAATACAACTCATTTAAGCCAAATTAAATTTTTCCATATTGATGGTTTCAATAAAAATTATTAAATTATACTTTTTTGTTTCTGTATAGATCTCTTGCACAATTAATTGCAAACAGCTTTATGATCATTTGTTCCTCATCAACCTGTTCTCTCTTTGCTTTCATACTATAGTTATCCAAAAAACCACTACTTTTCAAATCGCTCACCGGTTTGACAGTGCAAGAATTTGATAATATTCACAATAAAGAGATAGTAAAAAGATATGTTAAACATGAGATCAGGCGGTTATCATACAAACGAAAAGAAAATAGAAAAAGAAAGTATGGTGCAGGTAGACATTTCAAGCTGAATTTAAAAGATAGATTTGTAATGATTTTAGTCTATTATCGTCTTTACATCACTTACACACTAGCGGGCTTTCTCTTTGATCTGGATCAGAGCAACATTTGTAGAGACATTCAAAAGATTGAGGGACTGGTAAGAGAGTGTATACCGATTCCACAAAAGATATACCCAATAACAAAGAGGCTGAAAACTCCAGAGGCGGTTGAAAAATATTTTCCAGGCTTTCTTGCTTTTATAGATTCCACAGAACAGCCGATTCCAAGACCTGTCGATAAAGAAAGAAGAAAAATGTATTACTCCGGTAAGAAGAAAAAGCATACTGTCAAGAATCAGATTATGGTTAACAATCGTGGTTACATCATTCATAAAGCAGCCCACGAGAAAGGACGAAGGCATGATTACGATTTTTATAAAAAGAATCATCCTGTAACACCCAAACAGGTTGTTAATGTGATTGATCTTGGATATCTTGGCGTAGAAAAGGATTTCCCAGAGCAACTATCCGCCTTACCGTGCAAAAAGAAGAGAAACCAACTAGTGTTGCCACAAGAAGAAAAAGAGTACAACAAAATTCATTCAAAAAAGAGGATAGTGGTGGAACATACTATCTGCAGATTGAAAAAGTTCAGGATAATGAGCGATATATTTAGAAACAAATTGAGAAAATATAATAGAATATCAGATATAGTGACAGGCCTGGTAAACTATAGGATAATGAACCAAGGTTGATAGAAACTAAAAAGTATCATACTTGATGGTATAGATTGTTTCTAATTATGCAAGAGATCTATTAATTATCAAATTATTATCCGAACTTTCAATCGCTTAGACACATGATTTCTCGATATTATAGAACAAGGCGATTTAACCTTGATATCAAAAAGTGCTTTGTTGCACGATTATTTTAAATCATTTTTTGTTAACGGTTTAGTATTAATGTCAGGTTGTAAATAGTAATAATTTAATTTGATTGGCTAGAAAGTGATGTATTTTTAACTGTTTTTCGAATCATGCAACAAATCAATCAAAAAGTATTTGTTGAAATCTACGAATTAATGTTATTGAGTATAGATCCCCTTATAGTGTATGCTGATAAAAATAGAATATCTCAAGTAATTTCTAACTTGATTAATAATTCTATAAAATTTATTAAAAAAGAAGGAACAATTTTTATAGATATTGAAAATATAAAAAGAAATGGTAATAATATCAATGAAATAGTCTTAGTAAAAATAAAAGATACAGGGTCAGGTATTGATAATGAAATCCTACCAAATCTTTTTAAGAAATTTACTACAAAATCATTTCAAGGTACTGGTTTGGGGTTATATATTTGCAAAAGTATTATTGAAGCTCATGGTGGAAAAATATGGGCCGAAAATAATGATGATGGTATTGGAGCAACATTCTCATTTTATTTATATTTAAAAAGTTAATTTATTTATTGTATTGTATTGTATTGTATTTTTTCATTGTAAAAATAATTATAAAAGCAATTGCGTTCAAAAGACCTTGATGTAAAAGAGGAAAATTTATTTACACAATAAAAAATTATAAAAGCAATTTAATTGTCACTAAGATCCTTTCTAAAATCTCTTGGACCAGGTATAATTACTGGCGCAGCTGATGACGATCCTTCAAGTATTGCAACGTTTGCTCAGGCTGGAGCAAAATTTGGACTTGGGATGCTATGGACAGTAATATTTCTATATCCTTCAATAACGGTAATTCAAGAAATATGTGCTAGAATAGGACTTTTAACAGGCAGTGGCCTTGCAACAATTATTGAAAAAAAATATTCTAGAAAAATTGTTTTACCACTTATTTCTCTACTTCTTATTGCAAATACAATAAACATTGGTGCTGATATTGGTGCAATGGCTGCATCAGCTAGCCTTATGCTCCCTCAAGTATCTTTAAATATTTTTAGTATATTTTTTACAATCTTTATCATAGCCGCAATTATTCTGATACCCTATAAAAGATATGTAAAAATATTAAAATATTTGACTCTTTCTCTTTTAACCTATATCGTAACTGCAATAATTGTAGGAGGCAATTGGTATCAAATTCTAATAGCTACAATAGTTCCTCATATTGAATTTACTAGCGATTTTGCGACGTTGCTTGTAGCTATTCTTGGAACAACCATTTCTCCTTATTTGTTTTTTTGGCAAGCTTCTGAAGAAGCAGAAGAAGAAATATCCGAAGGCAAGATAAAAGAAATTAATAAAGGAAAACCTCTGATTAATAAAAAAGAAATAAAATCCATGGTAAAGGATACTGCAGTCGGTATAGGTTTTGCACACCTGATCACATGGACAATAATTATTACTACTGCAGGTAGCCTCCATAATCATGGTGTTATAGATATACAGAGTGCAGACCAAGCAGCAAAATCTCTTGAACCCATGGTTAAGACTTTCCCAAACTCGGGATATATTTCAAAATCAATTTTCGCAATAGGTATTATTGGTACTGGTCTTTTGTCTATACCCATATTAGCTGGTTCTACTTCCTATGCATTTGCTGATACCTTCAGATTGAAACAAGGGTTAAGTAAAAAGTTTGGGAAGGCAAAGGCATTTTATTTGATTATCGTCATTAGCAGCATTATCGGTTTGGGTATGAACTTTCTTGGCATAAATCCAATTAAAGCACTAGTATATGCTTCAGTAATTAATGGGGTTGTATCGGTACCTATTATTTTTGTAATTATGAAAATAGCCAATGATAAAGAGATCCTTAAGGAAAAGACAAATGGACGCCTTGCAAATATTATAGGTTGGCTAACTTTTCTTATCATGGCTATTGCATCCGTCATTATGTTTGTAACACTTGGAAAATAGACTTTTCATTCTATTTTTCTTTTTTGAGGATTGTTCTATATTTATATCTTCATCTGTTAACCTTAGACAATTCTATAGCTGTAAATTATTTGCCATAGGTATTGAATTACCAATACAATAAGCAAAATCAAAAGTTTTATAGGCTCCTTAATTATGATGAATTTTTAAAATTAATGATTAATTCGTTCGAATTAAATTCTAACTTTCAAACAAAATTAAATTAATTAAAATTACAATTTATTATATAACTAATTAAAAAAACAAAAGCCATTGTTATCCCTTGACTCGAACTATTTTAATTCTATCAAGCACTTTCCAATATTCCACTTCTCCACCTTGAGTAATTTTATCCCGAATTTCATCTTCTACGGCAGAAGTTTCAAACACTTCAAAAGATTCCAAATCCATAATTTGCAGAGTTTGACCTGATAAAGAAATTATTTGACCATTTTTTTTATTGATAAGTGGAACATCTACATTTGCAGAGACTGGAGAAACCAGACTATGCCTTGAACCATCAAATACACCAATAGCAGCTACTCTAGCTTTTGCTGAACCATGTTTACCCGGTTTACTGTGATCGTATGATACAATTCTACAAGGTTCTCCATCAATAATAATATAAGATCCAACTTTCAAACTACCTAGATCCATGGGTTTACTCAATAATATTCAAAAAAAATGGAATTAGGAAGCATATTTAACAGTTATGATATTTGAGTTTTCTCACCCTTAAGTAAAAGTAGTATCTTAATTTTTTTAAATAAATATATATTAAATACAAATTAATAAGATTCGTCAGTTCGATTTGAAAATTAGGATTTTATAGATAAATTAGCAATAAACGATTTTTACAAAAAATGTAGTTTTTGGAAATTACAAAATAAAGGTCAAATTGTGATCAATTTAAATAGAATTTAAATTCATATTATTTAATTGCAACAACAATCAAAAATAAAATTTGATGTAAAACTACCATTAATATTAATTCATACTCCATATGGTTTAAAATTTTTTGATAAAATTGCTCAGACCAAAGCAGCAAAATTTTATGCCCGATTTACTACTTATTTAATGCCCATCATAACAGCATTAGCTTTATTTTTAATAATTGGAGGTATTGTTGCTCTTTTTTCAAGTTCCATTGCCCGAGAGGGTGTAAGAGGCATAGGTCCTCAATCTAATTTATTAATACCTGGCTTGAATCCATATCTTCCAATTGCTGATGGGTGGATAGCTTTGGTTATAACAATAATCATTCATGAAGCAGGCCATGGAATAGTTGCACGAGTTCATGGCGTAAAAGTGGAATCTACTGGCATTGTGTTATTGTTTATCTTGCCAATTGGTGCTTTTGTAAATATTGAAAGAGAAGAAATGGAAAAAATATCAATAAAACAAAAAAGTTCTATTATGACTGCGGGGCCTATGAGTAATATAATTTTAGGAATAGTATCACTGCTTTGTATTTTTATAATAACTTCTAGTTTAACTGTAACTCAACCTTCAAATCCAAATATTTTCGGAATATCAATAACAGGCATCAGTCAAAAGTCATTCGCAGAATCTTTGGGATTAACAAAAGGCTCAATTATTCAACAAATACAAAATAAAAATATGAAAACTATTAATGAATTAAATGGAAATTTAAGTTCGAATCTTGGAAAAACCATTTCAATTACATGGTTAAACGATAAAGGAGAAAAAATTACTAAACAGGCCACTTTACCAAAAGAGAGAATACCAGGTAAAGGAATTTTGGGTGTAACCATCACAGAGATTTCTGATCCAAAAAAAGTCTTAAATACTTATAATTCTCTATTTGCTTCAAATCCACTTGCATTATTGGCACCACCTACAATAGCACAGGGTAGTGTACCATATTCTAGTTTATTGCAAGAAAAATATTCATCGCCTATTTTTGGGACTAATTTTGCAGAACCAGCAAACTTGTTGTTTTGGATATGGTTCATCAATTTCAATGTAGCCATTTTTAATGCTCTACCCATAGGACCATTAGATGGTGGTCAATTATACAGTACAATAATTGACAAGAAAACTGAAGGCAAAAAAGGTATTCTTCGCCATGCATCCAAGATGCTTACTTATGGAACTATTATTATTGTTGCATTAGCATTTGTTGTTCCATGGCTAATGCGATAAAGTAATATTATCAATATGGATACCAAATTTTTATTTCCTTTCTCTCCATTCCCTGATAAAAAATAAGATAATTTTCATTTAACACTGCAATTTGATATTATCATGTTTTATAATAGTAATTTAGATACTTTTCCAAATTAAAGATGAAATTATAATAAAAAACTCTTTTGAAATTAATATTTATGTTTGGAGATTTTTTTAGCTTCTATAAGATCAAGAAAATAGAATAAATATGTTCTCTCGTTAATCTTTAACATCCATGGAATAAATGATTCTTGTTGTGTTCGATGAGAGATTTCAAAGCCATTTTTTTGGACTATTTCTCTCATTTTAATATCATCCATTTTTTGTTCATAAATATTTTCACGATTATAATCGTAAGGAGAAGTAATGATAAAAGTACAATGAGGTTTTAATAGGTTATGAACTTCGCCTAATAATTTAGTTACAGATACAAATTCAATGATGTTGAGACCAAAAATTAGATCAAATTTTTGATTTTTAAACGGAAGATACAAGATATCTGCAACAATGAATTCGGTATTGGTTACTCCTTGTTCTATAGATTTTTTTCGGGCTTCTTTAATAAAAGAAAATGAAGTATCTACTCCAATTACAAATGAAAATTTTTTTGCAATTTCAAATGTTGATAAACCCAAAGCGCATCCTAAATCCAAAGCCATACCCTCCGGATTGTAAATTATGTTTGAAGCCAATTTTCTATATATATCCGATGGTTTTATTTTCCACCTCAATAAATGCAGGAATTTATCGCTCTCAAAATTTTCATTATGTAACCAATTATAGCTTTGATAATATATCCCATCAGTTTCATATTTATTATCTATAATATTTTTTTTTTCTATTTTTTTAGCGACATCTTTAAGATAATCTTTTAATTTATCACTTTTTACCTCTAAAAGCCATTTTCCAAAGGTAATCATTCTCTCAGAGCAGTACTAACAAAATTATTAATAATTACAGCTATGCCATCAATTATAGGGTATTTTTGATTACACTCATTACATATTAAAATTCCTTCTATACAATCGTTATTATTTATAGGATCAACAATATAACTTTCTAAAACAAGATAATTCTTTTTTTCCTTGTGATTCATACAGGTTAAATGATTATAAGAAGATAAATTTATTTTCAATATAGGTTATTTTAAATAAAGCATTATAGATGTTTGTTTATAATTTTAATATCAGCATAAAATAATTTTAATTGTCTATTAATCATTTATTCATTTTTCGCTACTAATGAAACTCAAACAATTATCCGTCTCTTCTTTTATCATTATATCATGCTATGATTATTAATAACGTATTGTAACTTTACGCACATTAACTTACTACGTTAACTGCCTTATCATTTTGACCTAGAACAAAGTAACATTTACAGAGGTAAAGAAAAGATTAAAATGATTATATCAATAGTTTGAGTTACAAATATTTATCGACTGCTGTTATTTGCTTCTGTAAACGCAGTGCGAGCTATTGTCTCATATTTTAGTGCCGCAGATAAATAATCATTTGATAATTTATTTGCAGTAGAGTTTTTGGTTTTCAAAAATTCGTCAAATAATTCGTAACTTTTAATTTCGTTAGCAAATGACTTTAAATAATTTTCCTTTACTTTGCTATATGTTGTTGGTGCCTCAGTGTTATTAAATTGATTAAGCTGAGTCATAAATTTTGGTAAATAATGTTTCTGTTATTTTTGCCATAGTTGTATTAGAATAAAAATGACTGTTCCATAAAGCAACTTCGTCTTGATAAGATCTTGTTAAATTTATAGATTTGCCTGTTATTTCTTTTAAATAATTTGGATAAGTATCTTTGGATAAAGGTAATAATCGATAATTAATTGAAAGCAACAAAATAATACCTACTGCTAATACAGTACCAATAATCATTGTTTTTTTTGGGTTTAATTTCTTCATTTATTATATACTATAGTTTATTAATACATAAATTATAAATTAACTTTTTATCTATGATAGTAAACAAGAAAACAATAACAAAAAAATCATATAATGCGTTAGTAGAAATATTTTATGATTAACAATGGCGGTAATAGTCAATCAGAATTTAATAAAAATCTAACCTTCTTTAAATACAAATCATTGGAAGATATGTTGAAAGTTATTTTATATTCATCTCAATCTCCCATAGGTTTGATACCGATGCTTTATCATACTTATAAAAATAATAAAGAGGTATTGTTTATTCAAACGGGTAATATTGGCGGAACCACAATACATTATTTTATTCCTTCTGAAACAATTCATAAAAAATTCATTCAATTAAAAAGACTTACCGGAGAATTTAATTTTGTAGAAAATATTGGGTTAGATACACTTTCAATATATATTCCAATATTGGAATTAGAAGAAGTGAACCTCTATTTTCCAAAATTTGAATAAAACTAAATTATTTAATTTTTTTCCAAACAGTAAAACCCTTATGGTCAATTAATTCTATACCAAAATTACTTGAAAGTTCCTTTCTAATTTTATCCGATTCTTGATAGTTTTTATTATTTCTAAATTGGCTTCTCTTTTCTACCAATAATTGGATTTCGCCTTTTTCTTTTTCTGAAATCGGATTAATTTTTAAACCTAGAATGAACATAAACTTTTCTAAGAGTTTAAAGGAAAAAGAGAAAATCTCTTTATCATGTGTTTCCGTTGAAAAAATGTTATTCATTATATTGATAAATTTAAAAAAAGATGTTAATGCATTTGAGAAATTCAAATCATCTTCTATAAAATTTTCAAACTCTTTGAAAATTAGCCTACATTCATTTTTAAAAACGGTAGGATTAAAAGTAGAATTAGTAAAAGTTTGATCTAATTTAATATTATTGTCAATGCGATATGTTAATTCGTAGTAAACATGTTCTATTTGACTCCATTTATTACGTATTTCAATCATAGTCTCATCAGAATAATCCAAAGGTTTTGAATAGTGAGAAGATAAACAAAATAGTCGAACTATATTTGGATTTAATTTTTTTATAAGTTCTGAAATTTTTATTGTATTGCCTAAAGATTTAGACATTTTTTCCGAGTTTATTGTTACCATACCAACATGAAGCCAAAGTTTAGCAAATAGTGTATTAAACAATCCTTCTGATTGAGCAATTTCATTTTCATGATGTGGAAATATTAAATCCTGTCCTCCGCCATGAATGTCAATACAATTGTCTAAATATTTTGTTGCCATTGCAGAGCACTCAATATGCCATCCTGGCCTTCCTGATCCCCATGGGCTATTCCAATTTGGTTCTTTTGAAGAAAATTTCCATAAAGCAAAATCCCTTGGATCGTCTTTTGTTTCATCAATTTCAATACGAGCTCCTGCTTCCAATGATTCATGCGTTTTTTTAGAAAGATTGCCATACATTGGAAATGATTTAACTTTATAGTAAACTCCATTTATTCCTATATAAGCTTTACCTTTTTGTAATAACCCATTTATAAATTCAATTATATCATTAATGTGTTCAGTTGCTTTTGGATATAATGTAGCTCGAAGAACATTTAATGTATCAAAATCTTTAAAATAACTTTTAATATATTTTTCAGTAATTATATCAAATTTGGTTTGCTCGATCTCTGCTTTATTTATTATTTTATCATCTATATCTGTGAAATTCTGTATAAATATAGTTTTAAAATTCCTAGATAAAAAAAATCTTCTCAATACATCAAAAACTATTATAGTCCTTGCATGACCTATATGACAATCATCATAAACGGTAACTCCACAAAGATATATTCTTATAGTATTATTAGAATAACTTAACTCTTCTAATTGATTTGTAAGAGTATTTAATAATTTCATTGAAAGTGATCAATATATGTTAAAAATTAAATATCTAGATAGATTTCATTTTTTCTAACTTCAATATCAAAAGTATCGAGTTTCACGCCATCAATATAATCCAATAATTCACCGGTTCTTATATTATAATGCCAGAAATGCAAAGGACATTCGACTACTTCTCCCTGTACTTTTCCCGGAGCAAGGGATCCATCCTGGTGTCTACATAACGCTTCAATGGCATAATATTTATTATTAGATAAAAATAGAGCTATTCTTTGGCCATTTACAGTTACTTCTTTTCCATTTCCCTCATAAATTTCATCTTTATTTGCAATTTTTACCCAAGTCATTTACTGAATATATGGTTATAATTTAAAAATTATTAAACGTTTATTTAAAAGCAAAAATCTGCTATATATAGTTAAATTAAAATTCTTTTGATATGCTACATAAAGAAAAGAAAGAAAACTATGGATAGTCCGTCATTTTATAATAAAAGAAATATTGATTCAGATTCAAATAATTCTTCTAAAGTATTAAATAATAAAGACTAATGAAATCTTGAAAGTAAATAATAACAATATTAAAAGAGAACAAAAGAACAAGAATGAGCATATAAAAATAAAAGATAAAAAAATAATACTGACTTCAGCACTACCATATGCAAATGGGGAAATTCATTTGGGGCATATTGCTTCTACCTATTTACCTGCAGATGTTTTTACTAGATTTATTAAACTAACTGGGAGTCAAATATATCATATTTGTGCAACTGATGATTTTGGTACATCCAATTCTAATAAAATCAGAAAAAGAAGGCAAAACACCACAAGAGTATGTTCGAATATGGAATGAAAAAGATAAAAAAGATTTCGAATCGGTCGGAATTATTTTTGATTTTTTTTATAAAACAAGTTCAAAAGAAAATATCGATTTTGTTCAATATGTTTTTTTAAAATTATATGAAAAAAACCATATAATAGAAAAACAGGTTGTTCAATTTTTTTGTCCTTATGATAACAAATATCTACCTGATAGGTATGTTATTGGAAAATGTCCATTTTGTAATGCGGAAAATCAATATTCGGATTTGTGTGAATCTTGTGGAAGAGTACCTGAAGAAATCTTGGATCCGAAATGTGCGATATGTGGGAAAAGTCCTATAAAAAAAGAAAGCAATCATTATTTTTTTAAATTATCTGATTTTTCCAATGATTTAAAAAATTGGTTATTAAATAATCATAATCTTCAAATTGATATTGTAAAATATGTACTAAATTGGATCGAATCAGGATTACAGGATTGGGATATTACAAGAGATCTTAGTTGGGGAGTACCAATACCAATTATAGATAACTCAAAAGCTCATAATGACAAGGTTTTCTATGGGTGGTTTGATAACCATTTATGCTATATATCATCTCTAGAAACATTTGCCTCCACTATTTTAAAAAAGGATGGAAAAAAATTATGGAATGATTCGGAAATATACCACTACATAGGAAAAGATATAGTTTATCATCATTACCTTTTCTTACCTGCTATTAGAATTGGAATTAATAAAGAGTATAAATTGCCTGATAAAATAATAACTAGAGGTCATCTTTTATTTCAAAATCGAAAACTATCAAAAAGTAAAAATTGGTATATAGGTTTAAGAGAATTTGTCAATAATTTTTATCCTGATTACTTGCGATTTTATTTTTCTTCCATTGTACCTTATTCGCAATCAGATATCAATTTTGATTGGGATAATTTTTACGAAAAAATAAATAATGAACTTATTTCCAATATCGGAAATTTTATAAATAGAACACTATCTTTTACAAAAAAACAATTCAATTGCATTGTTCCATCTCCATTTGAATTGGATGAATTAGATAAGACGGCGATAGGAAAAATAGAGAATATAGCCTTTGAAGTTGGTGATTTGATATACAGTAACAATATAGATAAAGCAATTAAACGAATTTTACAATTTAGCACATTTTTTAATCAATATTTTCAAAATAAACAACCATGGAAATTTAAATCAACTTCAAATAATACTTTATGGATATCAATTAATGCAACAAGATCTTTGGCTATAATTTTATATCCATTTATACCCGCATCTGCCAAAAAAATTTGGCATCAATTAGGATATTATACCGATTTAGAAGAACAAGATTGGTACGCCGCATCTGAAATACTTGTAGAAAATGGCCATGTTTTAAGTCAAGGAAATAGAACCAATATTCAAAAAAATAGAAAAAGAAGATATAGAAAGACAAAAAACATCAATAGTTGAACAATGAAAAGATATTCCTCAATATTTTTGATATTTTAATTTAAATTGATGTTATAATACATAAATATGAAATTATTTATTTATTTTTTGACTGATTTATTTCTATACTCATATGACTTATAAAAGATTGATGATTTTTTTAGTATAATTAAAGGTATTGATTTATAATATCAAAAATGATACTTCTCATACATTATTGTCTAAAAAAACTATTATTAAATAAAACACCATACAAAAAGGTATTTATCTAAATAGTATTTATTTAATTTAACCTTAAAAACTGCAATAAACTTTTATTAGTTTGGTTTTAAGAGCACTAATTCATACCAATTATTTTTGTCAAAGAATTCTCTTTCTATGGAGAACCCGGTTCTTTTTATCAATCTATTAATATCCTCTGGACTATATTTATAAGAATTTTCAGTATGAATCGATTCATTTTTTTTAAAATCTATTTTTTTATTTAAAGCCGAAATGAAAACTTGTTGATCTATGTCAGATACAATATGCATTTCAATTCTTTTTTTATTCTGATTGTAAAATGCTTTATGTGAAAAATTTTCGATTTTAAAATTCCCACCAAGTTCTTTATTTATTCTATTTAGTAGGTTTAAGTTAAATTTTGAAGTAATACCCTTTAGTATCATTATAAGCAGACTCTATTAATGAAATATCTTTTATGAAATCAAATCCTACCAATAAAAAGTCATCATTTGTAATATGTAGTCTTATATCTTTTATAAAATTACGTGCATCATCTATTTCAAAATTTCCTATACTTGAACCCAAAAAAATAATTAATCTGGAAATATTTTTTATTTCGATATCATTTTCAAATAAAATATTATTGCAATGGTTGATGCCGTCTATATATTCATATGGAATACCTTTTACAATGACATTTGTTAAAGAATTTTCGAGATTTGATACAACCGATGTTAAAAAATTAAAAGAAATATCAATAGGAAAATAATATAATTGGTTTTGTTTTTTTAAAATTTCATTGAATAAGAATTTAGTTTTTTTTGAACTTCCACTACCTAATTCTATCAATACAATTTCTTTTTGAATATATTTTACTATTTTATTTGCATAACTTTCTAGTATTTCTATTTCAGTTCGAGTTGGGTAGTATTCAGGTTGTAATGTGATTTTTTCAAATAATTCTGAACCTATATCGTCATACAGATATTTAGATGGTGTGGATTTTTGAAATTCATTACTTAAACCTATTAGAATATCTTTTCCGAATTCATTTGTACTTTTATCTAAAAACAACTTTTATTTTTTAAAAAAAATCAATATAAAGATTTTTGTTTTGATCTATATAATTTTAAAATTTATTAAAAAATAAACATAAAAATATTTATTTGTTTTTAAACCTATATTTATTTAGAGTTATCAATTCTTTATATAGATCCAAAAACAGATGGATCGATTTTATCTAAATTTGATTCGTATTCTATTTCTTCTTTGGTTTCAAATTCTTTAATTATTTTATAATTCGAAGTTCTTTGAGCAGGAACTTTGCCAATAGAACTTATAAGTTTTCTCATATCTTTAGGTCTCAATAGTTGTCCATACTGGGATCCTGCAGAAGTGGATATACTTTCATTTATCAAACATCCTCCCAAATCATTAGCACCTGATCCTAAAATAATTTGAGATAACTTTTGACCTTCTTTTACCCAAGAGACCTGAATATTCTTTATTTGCGAATTAAAGAAAATCCTGGGAATTGCATGCATTTTCATAATTTCAACGCCTTCAGCTCCTGCTTTCATGTTGTGAATTAAACCTTGATTATACATCGGAGATTCGGTATGAATAAAACTTAGTGGAACGAATTCTGTAAAATGTTTTGTTTCTTTTTGAATTTTTCTCAAGTATGTCTAAATGGGTTACTATATTTTCATATGTTTCAATATGACCATACATAATGGTAGATGTTGTAGAAATATCAAGTTGATGTGCAGTCCTAATTACATTAATCCAGTCCTCTACACTTATTCTACCTGGAGATATTCTGTTTCTAACTTCTTTAACCAGTATTTCAGCAGATGTGCCAGGTAAACTCCCTATTCCTACTTCCTTTAACATTTTTAAATATTCTAGCACAGTTGTATTTGCTTTTAATGAGGCATAAAGAATTTCCTCTGGAGAAAAAGCATGAATATGAATATCAGGTAATTCTTTTTTTATGGCTTTACATATATTTATATACATATATCCATCCATATTGGGTGGTAATCCGGCCTGAATGCATACTTCCGTTGCCCCATATTTCCATGCCTCTTTTGCTCTTGATACTATTTCTTCGATTGGTAAAATATATCCTTCTTCCTGTCTAAAATCTCTACTAAAAGCACAAAATCCACATTGTTTTATACAGACATTTGTAAAATTAATATTTCTATTTATTACATAGGTTACAGTATTCCCATTTTGTCTTCTTCGTAGTTCATCAGCGATTAAATTTATTAGAGATAGTTCGATATCCCTGCTATTGAATAGTTTTATGGCATCAGAATTTGATATCTCCTTATTACTGAGTGATTTATCTAATATCATTGAAATTTCGGGGTCTATATTTTTTAATATAGTATCAATATTCATTGCGCATATTCCTCTTTAACTAAACCGGCATTATCTATTAAAGCTTCGACATAACCTCTAATATTTTCCGTTACAAAATATTTATATTTATTTTGATTAGTGATAAATTCAGGATATATTGGCAATCTTGCTCGTAAGACAAATCCTTTTAATTTGGTAACCGTTTGTACATCATTTATTGCAGGCCATGGATATTCGGGATTAACATAGTCTGGAGTTAAAGGCGAAATACCTCCCCAATCATTTATACCCGCATCGATGTATCTAGAATATACTTTTGGAGTAAGGTTGGGAGGAACTTGAATATTAATATTTTTTAATAAAATTCTAGAAATTGCTATACATTTCAAGAAATAGTTTTCTGCAGGAGGGCTGGCATTTTCCATATGAGTGCCTACTTTTGGTGCAAAGTTTTGAATTATTACTTCCTGAATATTACCATATTTCTCATTCAATTCTTTTATAAGTAATAAAGATTTAATAACATCAATTAAGCTTTCGCCTATTCCTATCAATAAACCTGTAGTAATAGGTATTTTTAATTCACCTGCAGAAATTAACGATTTAATCCTTACCTTTGGATTTTTACTGGGGGCTTTTTCATGAGCTTTTCCTACTTCCATTAGTTTTTCACTAGAATTTTCTAACATCATCCCAAGGCTAACATTGGTAGATTTTAACATCGACATTTCTTTTTTTGTCAAACTTCCTGCATTTGTATGTGGTAATAATCCTGTTTTTTTTAATATCATTTCACTCAAATTTGCAATTAATTCAACTAATGTTCTGTATCCAAGTTTATTTAACCAATTTTTTGCTTCTACATATTTTAACTCTGGACGTTCGCCAGTAACAATTAATGCTTCAGTACATCTTAATTTTTGTCCCGCTTCAGCCACCGAAAGAACTTGAGAAGGATTTAACATAATAGACTCGATAGATGAAGGTTCTTTTTTATATGGTACAATATGAACAAGCATCTTTGCATAGATTAATTAAATTTATAAATATTTTTCTGGAATAAGTAATTATATTGAAGATTATTTTCTCTATTTCTTAGATATTGTGAAAATTTTAAAAGATCAAAAGTGTTGGAATTCAAAATAAAGTTTATAATTTCTGTATCTGCTATATGTCTGTTCTCAGATATTTTATATACTATCTCCTGAAGTTGAAAATCCTTTTGATAATTTAAATTACTAAACTTATTCATCAACCTATAATGATTCTAAAATAATACCCTATTGATAATAAGGATTACTCTATTTCTAATTTGCGATTTCAAAATTGATTATCGAATTTGTAATTGCTTAGAATTTAAAGAAAAAATTATCACATATGGCTGATAAATATTCGATAATAACAATTTATCAATTTTCCTAAAAAATATTTATTAGATAATATTGGTAATGAATAAAAAATATTTTAATCTCCTCTTTTATTATATTCCAGTATATGTCTACTTCTTCAATAATGCATAAGCAAGAATCTGATTTTGCATCTAAAAAAAAAATAAGAATTTTAGTATCCAAATTAGGCTTAGATGGTCATGATAGGGGTGCACTTGTTATTTGTCGGGCTTTAAGAGATGCAGGAATGGAGGTGATCTATTCAGGGTTGTTTTGCACTCCAGAGCAAGTCGTTAAAACAGCTATAGAAGAAGATGTGGATGTGGTAGCAATGAGTTTGTTAAACGGAGCACATCTTACAATATTTCCAAAAGTATCAAGACTTTTTAAAGAAAAAGACATCCATGATATATTATTAGTTGGAGGAGGAGTTATTCCAGAATCCGATAAAAAGGCCTTAGAAAATGAAGGCATTACTGGAAACTTTGGACCTGGAACAAGCCTTCAAACCATTATAAATCACATACAAAATAATATAAAGAAAAAACAATAGACTTGATAATATCTTAATTTATTGTTTCACTAGGCCACATCATTTTTCTTAAATCTTTGCCGACTTTTTCAATTTCATGATTTTCTACTTCTTCAAGTAATTTGGCAAATGCGATTTTGCTATCTTTTCTATAATTATCAACCCATTCTTTCGCAAATTGTCCCGATTGGATTTCATTTAACACTTGTTTCATATTATTCTTTGAGTTTTGATCTATTACCCTTTTGCCTCTAGTAAGCCCACCATATCTAGCAGTCTCACTAACTCGATTATACATTCCGGTAATCCCATATTTCTGGATTAAATCTACAATAAGCTTTAACTCATGTAAACATTCAAAATAAGCTATTTCAGGTTGATATCCTGCTTCAACAAGAGTTTCAAAGGATTTTATTATCATATTATGAACTCCTCCACAAAGGTCAACCTGTTCCCCAAACCAATCAGTTTCTACTTCTTCTTTAAAGTTAGTTTCTATAACTCCAGGACGAGTACTACCTATAGATTTTGCTAGTGCAAGTACTTTATCCCACGCCTTTTTAGAATAATCTTGGTGAACTGCAACAAGTGATGGAGTCCCAAATCCATCAAGATAGAGTTCTCTTACCCTTTGACCGGGACCTTTTGGTGCAACCATGATTATATCCACGGTTTCGGGGAAACTATCCATTTCCAATGGATTGAGGCACCATGAGAGAAACTTATCGTTTTATTATCCGATAAGTAAGGGTTGATTTCATTTCTAAATGTATTTTCTTGCTCCATATCTGGTATCAGAATATGTATAATGTCTGATTGCTTAACAGCATCAGTAACTGACATAACCTTGTGACCATCTGTCTCAGTCTTGGTCCAACTTTTTCCACCAGGTCTCAAACCGACTATGACATTGATGCCCGAGTCTTTCATATTACAAGCTTGGGCAGATCCTTGAATTCCATATCCTATAACTGCAATTGTTAGGTTTTTAATTGGATCTAACGATACCTCACTATCTAACCATTTCCTTGCAACCATAGTTTAAAAGTAAAAATTGGATTATATATTATGTTGTTTTATACATTTGATTTTCTATTTAAGAATTTAAAAATTTGTATAGTATGTCATAAGATTTGTTTATGTCGATATCCTTTGAAATGCCGTTTTTGGTCGATACTATATAATTTTTTATAAAGTCTATATCTTTTTTTTCTATCTTTTCTAACAATTGGTTAAAGAGATGACCATATTTGTTAATTGTGTCATAAGATTTATCATTATTGATAAAAAGAGATAAAAAAAGTGAAATGTCATCGGTTAAAATACTTTCACTTAATAGGGATTGAATTTTAAAAGTACTTCCAGATATTTTTTTAAAAAAATGCATTAGATTATCTTCGAATTTAAATTCTTTTGTAGTAGATAGTTCTAATAAAAATTTGGAAAAAACCAAGTTAATAAAATAAATCAAACTAATAATAACCGATATTGCTAAATCATGTTTACCTGGATCTTCAATAATAATTTTTTCAAAAAAAGGGAAAATCTTATTTAAAAGATTTGTTTCGATTCTTGTACTTATTCTTATTGACGGGTATAAATATAATTTTATTTGATGAAAAAATGGAAGCACCAGGACCAAACATTGGATGTATGCATAACGTCACAATATTCTTAATCATAGAAACGTCTAATAAAATATTATGAATCGCCGTTTTTATTGATGATATCTCAATAATTATTGATTCGGGTTTAAATAATGTAATATTATTACTAATAGTTGATATAATATCGTTAATAGGTATACAAAGTAGAACAATATCAGATGTTTTGATTGATTTAGAAACATCGTTTATGACAACTATGTTCTCATCTTTATAATTTGATACATAGTTAATATCTCTTACATCATAAAGCAGTATTTTATCAATGATTAAACTGCAATTAATATCTGAATGATAAGCATTATTTTTTAAACTATTGAAATATTCAAAAAACCATTTTCCCATTTTTCCTGCAGCACCGACTATTGTTAAAGTATATCCCATTTTTCTTCAGGTATATAAATCATATATAAATAATACCTATAATGAATCAACTAATTGGTTAATAATGTCCAAGCCTTTGTTTAAATTTTCTTCATTGTTGCAAGCAGAAATTCGAATATAATTTGTATAAGTATTTCCAAAACCACTTCCAGGCGCTACTGCAACTCCTCTCTCTAACAATTTTTCAATTAGCGATAAATCATCTATAGCTATTTCTTCATTAATTTTTGCATATATATACATGGCACCATCAGGATAGTTAAATTCAAAAGGCATATTTTTTAACTTGGAGCATACAAAATCAATTCTTTTTTTCATTATTTGAGCATATTCAGCAGGATTTGATGATAGTGCAGCTAAGGCACAATATTGCATTGGCTCAGATACAGATGTTAAAGATAAAGATTGAATTTTGATTAATTTATCAATTAATTTTTTATTTATTGAATAAGCAAAACCAACTCTAAAACCTGTCATGGAGTAGGTTTTTGAAAAAGAACCTACCATAATGGAATTTTGAAAAGGAAACTTTACTATACTTGAAAATTTTTTAAAAGCAAAATTACAGTAAACTTCATCACTTAATATATATAAATTATTTTTCTCTGCTAGCTGAATTATTGATTTTATTTTATCTTCGCTTAAAATTTTTCCTGTGGGATTATTAGGATAATTAAGACAAATTATTTTGGTATTAATATTTATACATTCTTCAATTGCCGAAATGTCAGGTTCCCATTTTTCTTCTAGGTTTGTTCTAATAATTTTTGTTTTAACGCCCATATAATTAGCACAATCTTGGTATGCAGGCCATGCAGGTTCTATTACTATGATTTCATCGCCTGGTCTAAGTATTGCTGAAAAAGCACAGAAAATTGCAAATCTACCACCAACTGTAATCAGAATATTATCAGGATTTGGAGGATTAGATTTATTATCACCAAATTGAGTTAAATAATGGGATAATCCTTTTCTAAGTTCGCCAATACCAGCGGTTTCGGTATAATGATATCGGTGTTTGTCATAAATTGATATTAATTCATCTTTTACTTGAGAAGGCGGCGAAAAATCAGGTTCACCAACTTCCATATGAATAATTCTTTTACCCAATGAATCCAATTGTTTTGCTTTATTAAATACATCCATATGAGTTCGAATTTTCATATTGTTTGAAATAATCTCTTTTTTTTCCAAATTGTTATCTATTAAAAGTACTTTATCTTTATTTGAGATGGAGTCGAGCAATAATTTCTTTTTATTTTTTTCATAATTTTGAATCATTACTGATTCATTTATGAGCAAATTTAAAATACGGCCGGAAAAATCAGGATCTAATCCTTTATTATTTGAATCTTGCAAAATAAAATTCCTAATTTCTTGTTCAACTTTATCATCAACTACATTAAGATTCAATTCGCTTTTTATTTCGCCAATTTTTTTTGCAATCTCCATTCTTTGGTTAATCAAAGATACTATCTGCTGTGTAACTGTTTTCATATGATACCTCAAATCATCTAGATTATCTACAGTCACTTTGATTTCATCCATCTCCTTTCTAATTACTATGCAATTCCTTTAAAACTCGCGGTATTAAATTACATTTAATGCAATGATCTAATAATATTATACCAACTACACTATCAACAACAGGTGGAGCTCTTGGAACAACGCATGGATCATGTCTTCCTTTGACATGCAGATCAGTTTCTATACCTTTTTCAACATTTACTGTTTTTTGCGTCATCGATATAGAAGCTGCGGGTTTGAATGCGATCCTGATTTTTAAAGGCATACCATTAGTTATACCTCCGAGAATTCCGCCAGAATTATTAGTGCAGGTCAAAATTTTCCCAGAGGATTTTTCGATATAAAAAGTATCATTATTTTGTGAACCTCTAAGACTTGATCCAGTAAAACCTGAGCCAAATTCAACTCCCTTAACCGCTGGAATACTAAAAAGTCCTTTAGACAATTCCGATTCGATTGATTCAAAAATCGGTTCTCCAAGACCAGGTGGAATACCTTTAGTAGTACATTCTATAATGCCACCAAGAGAATCTCCATCTTTTCTTGCTACTAATATATCTTCTTTCATTTTCATGGCAACTTCAGAATCAGGACACCTAACATCGTTTAAATATCTTTTACGAGATAATTCATCAAAAGACATGTTGTCAGTATTACAAATATTATTTCCTATGGACTGTGTATAACTAATTATTTCTATATTCAAATATTTTGATAAAATTTTTAATGCTACAGCTCCTCCCATTACTAAAGTTGCCGTTAAACGCCCAGAAAATCTTCCACTTCCTCGATAATCAGCAAAACCCCCATACTTCAAATATGCAGGATAATCTGAATGTCCAGGTCGTGGAGTATTCTTTATTTCATCATAAGATCTTGAATCAGCATCAGTATTCCAAATTATTAAACAGATAGGAGCGCCTGTAGTATATCCATGGAATACTCCAGATAATATAGAAACCTGATCGGTTTCCTTTCTCTGTGTTGTTATTACTGATTGGCCGGGTCTCCTTAAATTTAATAAAGGTTGTATATCGGATTCATCTAATTTTAGGCCAGCTGGACATCCATCAACAATTGTACCAATACATTTGCCATGACTTTCTCCAAAGCTTGTAATTGAAAATCGTTCACCGAGAATGTTTGCTGGCATATAAAAATTATTTTATATCCACTATATTATTATTTTTAATAAATACCATATACTTTATTAATATATAATTCAAATATGCTTTATCAAATATTTGTATTACCATTTATTGATTTGATATTTATTTGATAAAATATGTGCAATTATATCATTTTAACTCCTAAATTTTTCATCTCGTTGATAAAACTAGGATAAGATACATCCACCGATTCTAATCCATCTATAATTGATTCTTCAGAAGCCAACGAAGCAATAAAAAATGCCATAAAAAGTCTGTGATCATCAAAAGAATTAATAGATGCATTTTTTATTCTACTTGGCGGTTTAATAAAGATGGAATCAAACTCCTCTTTAATCTCTACTCCAAACTTTACTAATTGAGAAGCAATAATAGCAACTCTATCTGTTTCTTTGTATCTAGCATGAGATATCCCTGTAATTTCAACGGGATTTTTGCATTTTAATGAGAGAATGGATAATACTGGAAGTAGATCAGGTGTATCCCTTAAATCAAATTTTCCTCCTTCGAGTAATCGATTTCCAACAACTTTAATTGTTCCGTTAATTTTATTTTCTACTATATCTGCACCCATTTCTTTCAATATATTGACAATATTAGCATCTCCTTGTGGTAATGTGAAATCTAAGTTGGATACAATTAATTCGCCTTCACTCAATATCGCTGAAGATAAGAGCAATGCTGCAGTTGAAAAATCGCCTGGTATAGTAAAGTTAGTCGGTAAATAATCTTTTTCATATGGGATATCATACAATTCGGTTACAATATTATTTTTTTTTTCATCGAATGGGGATGAAATAATGGGCGATTCCCTATTGTAAAAATTGTTTTTTTGAAGTAAAGGATTGGATATAAATTGATCATTATTAAGGTCATATGAAATATTTTTTATTTCAACACCAAATTTTTTCATTATTGAAATAGTAGAAAGTATATAGGGTTTGGAAACTTGTTTTCCCAAAACCTTGAGTGTGACTTTTGTTTTGGCATATATGCTAGAGAGTAATAATGAGGAAATGAATTGACTTGATATTTGTCCATTTATTTTAGCTTCTCCTCCATACATACCTCCTCCCTTTACTATTAATGGAGGAGTGTTACTAGATTTGGATGAGAAGCATTTAACTCCTAATTGATTAAGAGAATCAATCAAATCACCCATCGGCCTTTTTCTTAAACTTTTATCACCGGTTAAAATTGTAAAACCAGTATTAACAAGGGCACTTACAGAAGTTAAAAGCCTTATAGTTGTTCCTGAATTTTCAGCATTTAAAACATCATCAGGAGGATCAAATCCCAATCTACCTCCATTACCAGAAATTTTTAGATTTCCAACATTATTTAGTGATAAATCCTCTTTATCATTTGATGGAATTGTTTCAATGGTTTTTCCAAGCATTTTACAACAATTAATTGTGGCGATAGTATCCCTTGAAAGGAGAACATTTTCTAATTCAGATAATCCATTTGATAAGGTAGATATAACTATTGCTCTGTGAGAATAACTTTTACTCGGTGGACATGAAATTTTGCCAGTTAGTTTTGATTTTTTAACTGTTACTTTTACCATTTATTTTCACAGTATAATTCATAACAAGTATTTTTAAAAGTCATATTACAAAAGCTTTAGAATTATTAACTTGGGCTACAATCAACTTACCATTAAAACTCTCCAAAGAGTTTTTTAAATTTTCAATGTTGTCCTTATAGACAACAGCTGCGATTGCGGGACCATTACCTGAATAACTTACAGCTAAACAATTGTTTTCTATTGCATGAAGCAAAGGATCATAATTGTTGTAAAGAATTGAATTTATTAATATTCCATTTAAATTCATTGCCTTCCAATAATCTCCTCTAATTGCCAGCTTAAATGCATGGTTAAATAGTTCTTTGTGTAGTTTTAATTTCATAATATCCCCTCGTGAAATACCGTTTGGTAAAAAAATTATTACCCATAGATCATTATTTATCGTTTCTCTTTTTATTAATTTTTTATAATAATTATCGGATAAAATTATTCCTCCAAAATAGCAAGCACATGCATCATCAAAAGCACCTGTAATACTTACTTTTGCCCACAATGACGAGTTAACGGCAGTATTTAGAACAGATCTATCATATATCTCATCATTAATCAATTTATAACATGCTAGCGAAATTGCATTAGAAACAGCACTGGAACTTTTTAGACCCCAACCAGCAGGAATTTCAGATGTTAAATTAATGGAAACAAAATTGTTGTTAAGTATTTTATTAGGAATGATGGATTTTATTATTTTATTAATAAGTTTGTCATTTGCAAAATTCTTTGAAATACCTGAAAAACCCGGTTCCAATGTTATCTTTGCTTTCACCTTTAGAGATATTCCTAAAGTAGATCCTTTACCAGTTGCGATGGCATTAATTATAGAAATAGCTCCAAATACTGTTGAAGTAGATGTTAGTTTTCTCAATTTATTTTGGTTCACCAAAAATTCCAAATAATGCTTTTTTCATTACATTTATTGGTGCTTTTATACCTGTCCATATTTCAAATGACTTTGCGGCTTGATGTATTAGCATTTCATAACCAAAAATTAAGTTAGAACCTGCCTCTTTGGCTTTATTTAACAAATCAGTAAATACGGGTCTATAAACTATATCAAAAACAAAAGCATCTTTACTCATAAAATTTGATTGTAAGGGACTTGATTCATTATTTAATCCTATAGATGTTGTATTAATAATTAATTTGGAATTAAAAGTTATATCCTCTAAAGTTTTTTGGTTAACATAATTCAATGGATTACATCTTAACCCTAATCCTTTACCTAAATCTATGACTTTATCTAATTTATTTTGGTCTCTGTTGACTATATTAATTTTTTTAATATCTTTTTTCTTCGATAGCCCTACTAAGGCAGCTCTACATGAGCCGCCTGCACCTAATATTAAAATTTCCATATCCTTAAAATTTATTTGCCGTTCTTCAAGAGGGGCCATTACACCATGAATATCGGTATTGTAACCAACAAATTTGCCATTTTCATTATTAACAGTATTAACAGCACCTGTTACTTTTGCGTTATGTGATAAATTATCAATATGATTGATAATATTTACCTTATGAGGTAAGGTAACATTAAATCCAGCTACGTTTATAGTTTTTAAAGATTTTATTGATTCATCTAGTTCCAAAGGTGGAACCTTAAAAGCAATATAAGAATAATTTAAATTTAATGAGGCAAAAGCGGAGTTGTGTATTAAGGGAGATAATGAATGATTGATAGGATCTCCGATTATACAAAATGTTTTAAAATCTTTTTTTAATTTTTTACTACTAATTAATCCATCTTCATTCATTAAGTATATATTCAATGAATTAATGGATAATTTATTTTTAATATTTTATTTTATTTTTCTGAATACCATATTCTATTTTATAAAACCAAAATAATCTTATATTTGAGAATATTGATATATTTTATTGAAAATTAAATACTCATTAAATAATATCATGATAGTATTAAAATTTTAACCTAAATTATATTATTTATTTTTTTAATTTAAAAACTAGGTATCACATTTTTTTATATCATTAATTTTAAATATGATATATTTATCTTTTATAAATATGGCAAAATGCCCTTTTTGTAATGAAACAATCGATTTAGGTCATTTAAAAACTGAAGAATTCGAAGATGGTGATCTATTGTTCAAATTTCTGGGTCTAAGTTGTCCTAATTGTGAAAAACTTTTAAAAATTCAAAAGATTGATTAAATAATTTGATCTCATATCCTTATCGCTCAAATTACTAAATAAACAATTCAATACTTTTCATCGTAATCTTTAATTTCAAAAAAAGTAACTATTTTGATAAGTTTAGATTGAATATTAAAGTAGATAAATAATTAAAAATATAGAAATTCTACAGGAGACCTTGCTTTTTATAATTTATAAAAAATTAGAAGATTCCAAAGACAAAATATTCATAATTATTCAATAATATAAATAATAATCGAAAAATATATAGATAAATAAAATAACATAATTTATAATATGGATTGTTCTTTTACCATTGATGGTTTTATTTTTAATTTTTTTAATGAACCTAAGATAAGTTTACTTACTAAATATACAACTAAAATTAATACTATAGGTAAATCATTGCATTGTGTGGCGATATGAAATAATATGATTCGTAGAATGCTGGATGTTCTTGTTTGTCCATTTGATAAAGAATCGTCATTAGAATTGTATGAGTTTATTATAAAAAAGGTAGATAAAATTGATGAGGATTTAATAATTGATCCAAAAGAAAAGGATTCTAAAACAGAAGCATCTTTACAAAATAATCATCATATCCCTACTGGCGATTCAAAACCGATTCCAAACCCTACAAAAATAATAGGAGAAAATAAAAGTGATAACACATCAAACTATCGTTCCCAATCTGATATGGTAATAGAAGAAGGATTATTGTTTTGTAATAGTTGTCTTAGATTTTATCCTATAGTTGAAGAAATCCCAATAATTTTACCTGATGAACTACGTGATAAAGAAAAAGATCTCCTATTATTGAAAAAATGGAGTAAAATTTTGCCAGAAAAAATAGTTAAAGATTCATTACCTTACCACTTATAACAATTTGACATTTATATGATTGCGTATTATTTTATTCCTCTTAAAATATTATTATAATAGGCATTAGGGGCTCACAGGATATAGATATCATTTTACCTGTATCTTTAAAATTATAAGGAGTATTCTATCGCGGTAATCATTTAACTAAACTAGGTAATAGATATGATTTTTTATTGATCACCGTACAAATTAAATTTGTAATATATGTTTTAACCTTTTCGACAAAAATAATTAAAAACTACAGTAACATATACTAATTATTTTTTTTATATTTTTTATCTTGTTAAAAATTTATGATAATTTTTATAGTGAAATTAAATTAGATATTATAGCAAGTTATAAAAAGGTGTTTTATATTTATTGATTTTGTTTATACAATTCTTTATTTTGTCTATAAAATTTATTTAATGATTGTTTATTTGCATCATATTCAGTAAATATAATAAAGACATTTAATTTTAAAAATTCTTCAATACTTTCTGATTCAATGGATTTTGATTCATATAATTCCTTTATAATCTCCTTAAGTTTTATCATTTTTCCTTCATCTAAGAATAATTCAATTTTATTTATTGCATTTCTATTAACAAAATTTTCCATATAATTAAATTGTTATATTTATATCTATAGCTTTTTAATTTAAATCCGAATATTCAAAGGGGAATTAATATTAGATGATGATGCGTGTATGGACATCCATACTAAAATAGAAATAATTTTTACAGTGTTTTGTTATATATGAAATCTTTAATAAAATTAATATGTTAATAATTTATGTTATTTGTTACTGCAACATTATTCAAATTTATTATAAATCATATTAATCAACAAATTGATGTTTATGAACAATAAATATAATCTCTCAAAAAAAAATATTAGTTTTTTTTTAATAGTAGTTATAGTAATTGGAATTATTGTTGTAATAACTCAAATGGCCAATGTAAAGGGATCACAAAAACCTGTAGATCAACTAAATCAAAATCCTAATTCAGGTCATTTAACTAAAATTAAATCAGTTTCGACTACAATAACTAGTGGTACTAATGTAAGCCTAACCAAACCACTAGCAGCAACAAATAACATTAATAATGTAACCAAACCACTAGCAGCAACAAATAACATTAATAATGTAACCAAACCACTAGCAGCAACAAATAACATTAATAATGTAACCAAACCACTAGCAGCAACAAATAACATTAATAATGTAACCAAACCACTAGCAGCAACAAATAACATTAATAATGTAACCAAACCACTAGCAGCAACAAATAACATTAATAATGTAACCAAACCACTAGCAGCAACAAATAACATTAATAATGTAACCAAACCACTAGCAGCAACAAATAACATTAATAATGTAACCAAACCACTAGCAGCAACAAATAACATTAATAATGTAACCAAACCACTAGCAGCAACAAATAACATTAATAATGTAACCAAACCACTAGCAGCAACAAATAACATTAATAATGTAACCAAACCACTAGCAGCAACAAATAACAATGGTAGTGGAACTATCAATCATCACAAAAAAATAATACCGAAATGGTGAATTACCAATTATTCAGTACACCAAAAGTTGATCAAATATCTAATTATAATACTTTAAAAAAATCACTTATTAATGATGTATTTGGTAAATCAGCAAAAAAATCACATGGTGATAGTGGAACTAAAGATAAATTGCAATCAACACAAGCAGATAATAGATTAAATACAAACAATAATTTTGGTGAAAACAAAAAAACTAGCAATATATTAAAAACCCATCATAATCATAAATCAACAGATCCTCAAAGCAATGATTTGAATTCAAATAGATCTCCAAGGCATAATATCCATGACCTCCCCAATTCATCAATACCATCCAATACAATTGATTTACCTTTACCCTTCACAGCTGGAGTACCCAATAATCTTTTTTAATAAATGGATAAACACAATATTTATCAAATCTTTTTTTTAAATTGATACAAATAAATAATTTCTTTCTTAAGATATTAATATATTATATAAATATGAATGACGCAAATCATATCGATGAATAATCCTATTAAAATTAATGTCTAATTCATTATATAGATATAAAAAATTACATAAAGTAGGTAATAGATAAAAAATATTATAAATTTAGTAACATGCATATTTATTTAGTAATACTAGATTCTAAAAGATATTATTTTATATTACCGTTATATAATTCTTAAAATACCTCATATTTTTTATTTTTACTGGATATTAACTTTACATTATATGATATGAAATATATTGATTTATTAATAAAGTTGAAAAGATGGTAAAATAGATTTTTCAAATACAATATTCGAGGAAATAACAATTTCAGACCATAATATGAGCTAATTGAAAATACAATCATAAATCAAGCATTTGATTTATTGTTAAAAAAAGCAAGTAGAATACGAAAATCAAATCCTATAATAATATATGTCACTATTAATTATTTTTATATAAAATATAGTTTGAATAAATTGTATAACAATTAAAGAGCGACTGAAAATGATTTTGGATTAAATGTTCACAAAAAATTAATGATTTTTATACATCGAAATACTGTATCTTCCTTTAATAGATATTATTACCTCAATTATTTTTGTTTTTTTGTTACTATGATATTAATCTAATTCATTATAATTTATATCAAACATTTAATTCCTGTATATGAAAAAAACCATCGATCTTTCAAAGGATAATTTGTACTATCTTTTAATGACGGTTTTATCAATTGGGTTTTTAGTAGGCATGATACATATTACAAATGCAACAGCTATAAATACAAATGATCTCAATAATGCTTTTAATTGTATAACACAAAAAGTAAACAAGAGCGCAAACTTTACACTTGCAGATGCGTTTGTATGCTATGATAATACATTACCAGGAGCTCAAAAATATGCAAGCAAACCATATCAAAATCCGGATTTAAACCATTTGCCCAAAATTCAACATGTTTCAGCTGCTAATAATACACCTACCAAAACCATTACCAATGATAAGGGATTCCAGCCAGCATCACCTACCAAAACCATTACCAATGATAAGGGATTCAATCCAATATGGAACCCTCTAGATGATGTTCGTAAATTCAAACTTTCATCAAAAACATCTGACATATTTGGAACTACATTTCCATCAAAAACTCCAAATAGCAATAAAGACAATTTTCATTTTAAAAATAAACCCAAAGATGTTCAAGTAATAAATAAACATGTACCTGAAAAACCTCGTAGTATCGATGTTTTTGCTAAATCCGCAGAAAGACAACAAAGTAACAATGTAGCACTTACTAATCCAAACACATTTCATGGCAACAAAAGTGATAAATCAGTATGGAATTTAAGTAATGACATTAGTGGAACTAGATCTTTATCCCCTACAGAAACATCTAACATCGGCAGTGGAAACCAGATAAATCAAGATGTATCAAATCTCTTTAATGTCGATAAAAAAATAAATCATTCAACTAATCCATTTAGCACAACATCAAATAACCTACAAACTACTTCACAAAAAACTAATAGCTTGTTTAATCGAGATCCGATATATAGCTCTTTTGACTTGCCATTTACTACTTTTGGAAAAAAATAATTTTTCCTTTTTTCAATGAATTTTCCGTTTTAAGAATAATTAAAAAAAATTATCTTGATTATTTTGTATAGTTTTATCGAGGTATGTAATTTCTATAATTTTGTTTGTTCCTATCTTTTAACATTAAAATTATGCCCATAATAAACAAAATCACTCCGACTCCAAATGAAATTAATCCACCGATTAATCCTGTAAAACTATTAATATTTAATTTTCCATTGTCTTTAAGAAATGGCAAAATACCAAAGAAAATATATAGTGATGTATTGTTTGCTGATTTATCTGTATTTGTAACTATCATTTTATACTCTCCTGTTTTATTTAGCTTTATTGTAGAAAAATATGTCTTTTGAAAAGTTGAAATGGAAATTATTTTTTTATCAGGTCCAATTACAACTTCTTTAAATGCAATGTGATCATTATTAATCGATGCTATGGTTAACGTAAGCAACTTGTTTATAGAATCTATATAAATACTTGAATTATGTGATCGAAGAGAAGGTAAATTAATTTGAACAGTAGAAAAACTGTGATTATTTGTTATAAATAATTCACTAAATGTGATCCCCCATATAAAAAAATAATTATAGAAGCGGACAATAAGATACCGCTGGATATCAATATTTTATATCCTCTGTGCATTTACATTATTTATAAACAGAAATTATTAAATCATATTTCTGTTTACTTTAAGTCCTTTTTTTAATTCCTTTTGAAAAAAAGAGGTTTTTAAACAAATATTAATCTATAAATTTTACAAAACTGAAAATTTTTAAAAAAATTCCTTTAAAACATTTTATGCCGGCTATATCTATTAATAAGTGACATTTCTTAAATGAAATACCAAAAGTATTATTTCAATTTTTAAATATTAAGCAATATATATTTTTAGACAGAGAACAAAGATGAAAACAGATTTCAAATCATTGCATGATTATATATTAAATCTTGATAATAAGATTCGATTTGTAGGTTTTATCGATGAGATGGGAATACTAGTTTATGGAGGAATGAAGCCTGGAGTAATTTCTTTAGAACATGAAACAGAATCAATAAAAATTTATATGGATTATGCATTGATAAACAAAATTCATGCTGATTTTGATGTGATGTTAGGGAAAGTCATTTATTCATTAACCATTCGAGAAAAGATTAAAATATTAACATTTCCGATGGAAAAATATATACTTAGAATTTCCTTCGAAATACAAACAGATCATGAAAAAATTATTAAATTAATTTTAGAATATTTAAAAACTAAATTTTAATCTATTGTCGTTTTCTCATTCGATTTTCATAGATTTCAATTATACTGTTTATAGTGACTATTTCTTCATTACAAATTTTTTTAAATTCTTCAAAATTTCCATTTTCTTTTAAATGATTTGTCCAGATGCTAATTTTATCTAAAAATTCTATATTGGATTGTAATAATGATATAATTTCTTTCTTGTTATTTTCTCCTGTAAAAAACTTTAATAGAAAAATATGAAAATACAATCTGTTTAATCTCATATCAGCAAAATATTTTCTATAAAATTCTATTCTATCATCTGCTGATTTCATTTCTATATCTATATCAGGTAATTTATGATTCAATTATTTATGTTCAATAATCAAAAAATTAAACTTTTAGTGGATTCTTAAATGATTTTTTTATTCTATAATCTCATTAGCCTAATCAAAACAAAAAAAAGAATTCATCAACAACTAATTTAATCTAAAATTTTTTATTAAATTGTAATATTAGAATAAAAAATTTAATATCAAAAACATTTCATTAATTGCATAATTTAGTGATTGTTATAAATTGATTTAATTCATATCAAAGACTAAATTAGAGTGAATGTTATCTAATTCCAAGAAGGATCAAAATATCTATAACATTCAAACAATTTTATTTTTGTGAGCTAAAACATAACATCAAGTTTTTTCTTACAAAAATGAAAATGAGTGAGTTTAACCTTATACCAAATATTCAAGATATCTCTTATTTATGATCAGGATAATCAAACTCTATTAATAAATTACATTTATTTTATTTTATTTTTTTTTCTATCTTGTTTATAACATTCCTTAATCCTAAATCTACTATATAATTTCCTAATTTAGGACCTCTTTCAGAACTTATCAATATCTTGTAAAATATTTTGAAAAAATCTTTTGGTTCAATGTTGTTTTCTTTGGATTTTGAAAAGATTATTGTTTGAATTTTTTGACTCACTTCATTATAATCAATCTGAACTTTGGAGTTTTCTAGATCGTTTGTAATTAGTCTTAATTGTTCCAATACATTACTTATTGCATCTTTTTGCCTGCTATCTAATTGTATTTTGCTTACATTTTCGTCATCCGTCTCATCTTCATAAACTTCTTTAAATTCTTTTGCCCATTCCAATGAAAGTTTTATTTTATTAGTTAATTCTGGTGTTTCATCTTTTGTTAAAGCATATTTTTTTAACCGTTCGTATATTTTCTCAACAGGATTGACCTCTTGATCGATGAATAATTCTGATTGCTGAATTAATATTCTATATGGTATGTGAATTTTAGATGTGTTGGATGGTTTTAAATTATTTGTATATTCATAAATACCTTTTATTTTTGTTGCTTTGGGTATATTTTTTTCTTTAATTTTATTAAAATATATATCCTCATAGAAATCATATTCGTCCATAAGAATCGGGATATCTTCTAGACCGATATGTCTTGTACCTGCTATTCTTTTATAAAGCAATAATAACAAGGATTCCGGTGTTCCATATTTTAGCCACATCTGAGGAGTCAAAACATTTCCTGCAGATTTGCTTATCTTTTTGCCTCCTTTATCTAAAAACATCTCATATTTTATATGCAAAGGGTGATGAAATTTCAATATTTCACTAGCAATCCAATCATTTATTCTTACTGAATCCATTATATCTTTACCAAATGCTTCAAATCTTATATCAAACGCATGCCAACGAGCTGCAAATTCAACCTTCCAGGCAAGTTTTCCCTCACCATTTTTAATTTTTATTTCTCCCTGATGACCACATCCTTTAATCAGTTTTTTATTTATGGTATTTCCAATACAAGAATAACTTAAAGTTTTTTCATCAGGAAAATATTCTATTGCATTCGCGACATATAATCGACCGCATTGTTGACATATGGGAAAAAATGGAAGAAATTTAACATATTTTTCTTGACCTGTATAATCAGATATTTTATCACCTATTATTTTACTATTAATTAAAATATTGTGAATTTGATTTAATAATTTTCCACTTTTGTATACTTCTGTTCCACTTTTAAATTTATATTTTACACCAACTTTGTCAAGGCCTTCTAATAATAAACCGCTCATATGCGCACCATATGATTCATGACAATCACCAAAAGGATCGGGTATTGAAGAAACAGGTTTACATAAATATTCATTTAACCATTCTGGAAACCCCGCCGGTATTTTTCTAAGCCCATCAAAATCATCAGAAAATGCTATTAATTCAGAGTTATATCCCATATTTTGCAAAGATAGTGAAATTCCAAATGCTCTAACCGCATCACCCATGCTTCCAATATGTGGAACCCCTGATGCTCCTAATCCACTTTCTACATTAATAATTTCAGTCGATCTACCGAGTTTTTTTTCTCTTTCTATGATAGTAAAAGCTACCTTATCTAGCCACGTTCCCTTACCAATTGTTATTTCTTCAATAGAATCATCCATGGTTCTATAATGTTTTTGTAACATAAGGTCCATTAATAACATATCCAAATTTCTTATAGTATTCTCTAGTTCCTATTGCACTAATAACCGATAATTTTTTTAAACTATATTCTTGTTTACTAATCCTTTCTGCTTCTTTAAGTAATTTTTGACCAATTCCTTTATGTTGATAAATAAATCCGTTTTTTTTTGAATTATTACTGATTTTTATATCTTTTTCTTTTTGATTATTGTTTTGTATCGAATTTAATCCGATTTTAACAACAGGTCCATAAACATGTAATTCTCTAACTACAGCAGAAAGTATTTTTTTTGTAGTCGAATTAATAATTTCCCCATCACTTAATTCATTTCTTTGAGGATTTGACATAATCCTTAATCTCAAAAATCCAAATAGTATGGAATTATCTTTGGTCTCAATAGATAAGAAAATTTCTTTTCCTTCTGATGAAAAATAATCTATTCTAAATAATTTTAATTCATCCATGGAAAATTCTTTTTCAATATCTTTTAAACCAATTTCACGGCATCTGATGCATTTACAACTTAACCCTTGTTTTTCTAATTCATTTAAAACTAGTTGTCTTAAATTACCTATTTTGGGACCTGATATGATGTCTTTGGATTCTATTTCTCGCTGGATTCTCATTATTCTTGTCCAAGGGGGAATTATTTTTTTTATTTCTATTAAAATTTTTACTAAATCATCGGTAGAGTAACTTATATATTTTTTATCTTGATAGAGTTTGTAGAGACCAGTATTTTTAATTACAAGTGTGGGATAAATTTTTAACATATCCGGCTTTAATCTTTCATCATCAAATAATTTTTTAAAATCATTTATGTCTTGATTTATTGATGATTGGGGCAAACCGGGCATCATATGAGCTACAATTTTGTAGCCAAAATTTTTTGCTAGGTAAAATGCTTCATATACATCATTTAGCGAATGACCTCTATTCACTGCTTTAAAAACTGAATCATTTAAAGACTGCACTCCTATCTCAATTCTAGTGGTCCCCAGTTCGAGCATGGTATTAATATGTTCTTTTTTACAATAATCAGGCTTTGTTTCTATAGTGAGGCCTACGCACCTAATACTGGAATTTTCATTATTTTTTTTTGCCATTTCTAAATTCTCACTTAATTCATACCCTTTTACTGATTTGTATTTATCAAAATCTGTATTATAATTATTTTTTATATCCGATAAATAAAGATTAAACGAATTAAAAGCATCATAGCAATTTTTAACAAAATCTTTTTGATAATTTATTGGATAAAAAGGAAACGTACCTCCGACGATAACAAGTTCTGCTTTATCAGCACTATGACCTCTTTCTATCAATTGAATTATTTTTGACCAAACTTGTCTAAATGGATCATAGTTTACATTTTGAGCTATTTTGGTAGCTGGTTCTGTACCAATATAACTTAATGGAGTATTTACATCTATTCCACCAGGACAATAAATGCATTTTCCATGGGGACATTCAAAGGGCATTGGCATTACAGTAATAACTGCTATTCCAGAAGAGGTTTTGGATGGTTTTAATTTTAACAATTTTTTATAATAATTATCTTCAGGTAAAAGTTTTAAAATATCTACATATTTAGGAATTTTTGATAATTTATATTTTGAAGATTTACTTTTAACAATTTTTAATATTTCTTTTTTAATCAGGATGTTATTAGGATTTAAAGATAAAATTTCATTAGCAATTTCTTCACATGCTTTTATATACAGCAAATCATTATTAGATATTCCTTGAATATCTTTTATAGGCGGATTTACTGTAATATCTAATGAACTTATAATATCTTTATCTTTAAACAAATATAATATGAATTACAACATTTATGAATTAAATGTTATGAAAATCTCTTATAAAAAAAATTTTTTACTTGTTACATATTTTCAAATATATTTTTAAATGCAACGTGTTAGGAAAAAGGAAACAAGAGTAATCTAAAAATATTGTTATCAATTATTAAATATCAAAATAAACAAAACAATTAATGTATCTATACTCTGTTCTAATTTCTATTATTTTATTTGATATTACTGATGTGAACTAATTTTTTATAATAGTGTATGTAGATGTAGTATCTTTGATTAAAAATATATCAAATCTTTAACAATTCTTCATTAATTTTAATAAATGTATTTCCATTGCCATTTGATTTTATTTTTCCTATTATTTGACATTTATGATTGTCTTTGTTAATAATATCAATAATATCTTCAACCTTGTCTTTTGAAACAATAATACAAAATCCAATTCCCATATTAAAAGTTTTATACATTTCTTTTATGTCTATTTTTCCATCAACCATTATCTGCATAAAAATACCTCTTATTTCTGGCAGATTGTCTAAAATATAATCCACACCAGAATTTAATCTCTTTAACTTTGTAAATCCTCCACCAGTGATATGAGATAGTCCATGTATTATATCGGAATTGAATGTATCGATTATTTTTAAAATCGTTTTTGAGTAAATAACTGTTGGTTTAAGAAGTTCTTTTCCAAGAGTTGTTTCAATATATTCTGGTTTATCGGTAATCAAATATTTTTCTAAAAGTATTTTTCTTGCAAGGGTATAACCATTAGAGTGTAACCCCGAGCTATTAATACCTATAATCAAATCATCCGATTTTATTTTATTACCAAGAATTATTTTTTTTTTATCATTAATAATGCCGAAAATCATTCCAGCCAAATCAAAATTAAAATCTTTTCCTTTACCTGTTATAATATCAGGCAAGATTGCAGTCTCACCACCAATAATAGCAATTTTTGACATTCGTGCACCTTTGACAAGACCTTTTGTTATCTCTTTTAAAAGTAAATCATTTGTTTTTTGTAATGCAATATAGGATAAATAACCTATTGGTTTTGATCCAACACATACTACATCATTTACATTCATTGCAATACAATCAATACCTATTGTGTCATATTTTTCCATTAATTGTGCTATCAATATTTTTGTTCCAACTCCATCTGTATGAAGCGCCATAACTTTGTCTTCTATTTCAATTATACCCGCATAATGACCAAATCCTGATATAACCTTTCCAAAATCAAGATAATGGTGAGTTTTTTCTATATTCTTTCCAATTTGATTTTGTATTTTTTTGATTTGTTTTATATCTATACCAACATCCTTGTATTTTGTAGATTTTTGTTCTGATGGCAATATGATATTGATTTAAAAAGAGAATTTATAAATTTTAATAAATATTTATATTTAATACTAATGTATAGTAAATTAAATTATATTTAATTGATCATGGATTTATTTTAGATGTCCTATTCATTAGACTTGTATATTCACAGCCCATAGGCCCGCAATATCGGCCTACGTAAACAGCCTTTGGTCGATACAATGCGGGCTTTGGAGCTGCCTCTGCAAATTTTTCTTCTATTATATGTGCATTCCAGCCAGCAATTCTGGAAATAGCAAAAATAGGTGTGTTCAAATCCAAAGGAATTCCCAAACTATAATAAAGTGATGCACTATACAAATCAACATTCGGATATATCATTATGTGCCTAGTCTCGGACATAATATTTTTTGTTACTCGTTCAACTTTTTCAGTTATTTCATACCATTTAGTATTTTTTTCTTTTGATATAGCTCTTGATAATTGAGCAAGTACCTCAGATCGAGGATCGGTTGTCTTGTAAACAGCATGTCCCATCCCCATAACTCGTCCGCCACTATCAATTCTCTTTTTAATCCATTTTTCAACATTATTGATATCGTTTATTTCAAGCAACATTTTCATAACTTGTATATTGGCACCTCCATGGAGCTCCCCAGATAATGCACCGAGTGCACCACCAATGCATGCATATATACTTGCTCTTGTAGATGCTATTTCTCTAGCTGCAAATGTTGATGCATTAAAGCTGTGCTCTGCATGCAAAATTAAACTAATATCAAATATTTTTGAAACTTCATGTTTTGGGTGTTCTCCATTTAACATATATAAAAAATTGTGAGCATGATTATTTTCTTTCAACGGCTCAACTGTTTCCAAACCTTTCCGAACTCTATCCCAGGCAGCAACAATTGTGGGAATTTTGGCGATAAGTGAAATAGCTCTTGTAATATTAGATTCTTTTCCTTCATCGACCCTATTAAAATCATAATCAGCTAATTCCAACACTGCAGATTGCAAAACATCCATAGGATGAGCATTCGATGGTCTATTTTTCATATTTTTTATTATAGATTCAGGAATTGTTCTAAACTCTATCAATTTATTATTAAATTCATATAATTCATCTTTAAGTGGCAAATCGCCAAATAATAAAAGATAAGCAGTTTCTTCATAAGTTGAATGATTAGCCAAATCCAGAATATCATAGCCTCTGTAAATTAGTTTGCCATTTTCTCCATCAATAGAGCAGATTTTTGTGTCTGCAACTTCGATATTCCTTAAACCGATATTCCGCGTATCCATCTAATCTAATTTTAATATCCTGTTTGGATATTAAAGCAATTCTATCAGGTAAAATATTTGATAATAAATTATCATAATCAATTACAAATCGTTCTATAACAAATTTAATATTTTATATATTTATTAAATTTATTACTAAATGGACAATTTTACTTTAATTAACAATTCTATCGATATTTTTATCAAAAATAAAGTTCAAGAAGGAAATGCTAGAGGAGTTATTTTGGGTCTATCAGGAGGAATAGATTCTGCCGTAGTTGCTTTTTTAGCTTCACATGCACTTGGAAATGAAAACGTATTAGGATTGTTATTGCCTGATAAAGAAATCACACCTCAACAGGATATTGATGATGCAATAAAAATTTGTTCTATTTTAAAAATACCATACAAAATAATATATATCAACAATATTAAATATGAATTTGTAGATACACTAGGAAAGACAGATGATAAATTAGTTGAAGGTAATTTAGTATCAAGGATTAGAATGAGTATTCTATATTATTATGCTAATTTTTTAAACAAAATGGTTCTAGGAACATCGAATAAAACGGAAATTACTATAGGATATTTTACAAAATATGGTGATGGAGCATCGGATTTATCCCCCATTGGATGTCTTTATAAAACGCAAGTTAAAGAGTTTGCCAAATTTTTAAATATCCCAAATCAAATAATTTATAAAAAAAGTAGTGCCGGGTTATGGATAAATCAACAAACAGAAGATGAGATAGGACTTTTGTTTGATGAATTGGATGCAATTTTAATGTTTATAAATAAACAAAATAAAGACAATATAGATTTATCCATTATTAGAAAAATCTTTTCCACATATTCCAAAAGAAAAAATAAATCATATACTATATTTAATAAAAAGGAATAAACATAAATATTCTTCCTCTGCGATATGCAATTTATCTTGATTTTTTGATTATATTATCAATATAATCTTATAGTAAACATATCACTTTTAAATAGGTTTATAATTTTTCTCTTATTATGGTCCTTGGAAAAGATATACGGCTTAATAGAATATTGAAAAACGGCAAAATGCTATGTGTTCCAATGGATCACGGAATCAGTAGTGGGCCATTAGGAGGTATAAAAGATATTAATAAATTTATAATGATACTGAAAATTCTGGTTTAACTTGTATTCTTGTAAATAAAGGAATAATCAAAATTCTATCAAGACCTATAAACATTGGAATAATCGCACATATGTCTGGTAGTACATCACTTGGTCCTGATCCTAACAAAAAAGTTCTTTTGGGCTCAGTTAAGGAAGCAATTAGATTAGGTGCCGATGCTGTTTCTTTGCATATCAACATTGGGTCAAAAGAAGAACCGATGATGTTATATTCATTAGGATTAATTGCTGATGAATGTAATAAATGGAGTATTCCATTAATTGCGATGATGTATCCTAGAGGAGAAAATATTAAAAATCCAACATGATCCATCAATTATCTCTCATACTGCTAGAATTGGTGCAGAAGCGGGAGCCGATATCGTAAAAACTATCTATACTGGCAATATAGACACTTTTAGAGAAGTAGTAAAAAGTTGTCCGGTTCCAATAGTTATAGCAGGTGGACCTAAATCAAAAACTAATAACGATATATTGGAAATGTGTTATGGTGCAATACAAGCTGGTGCTATAGGTGTTACTTTTGGAAGAAATATATTTGAGCATCCACAATCCAAATAAAATAATAAATGCACTCTATGAAATTATTATTGAAAATAAAAAATATGATGAGGTGTTAGAAAATTTTAAAAGAAAATAAAAGAAATAAAAAAATTATTTTAAAGCCATTATTAAAAAAATCAAATTCTTCAAAGAAATCCACTATTGAATTTATTAATAAAGTCAAAGATAAAATCGATTTATTATATCTTGATCCTGTCAAAAATATTGAATATATTCAAACGGATTATACTCTTAAAATAATTTCTCCATCAGAAAATGCAGACTATGTAATTTTAAATAGCATTGAAGAATTAGAAAAATTTTCTTTTAAATATTCGAATACAGTCAACAAAGGAAATTATTTAATATAAATTCTAAACAAGATGGGGATCATAACTATAATAAATCCGCTCAAAGAAAACAAATTGGTGATATATAAAAAAGTAAATAGTAATAAGGATATAGATGAAATAAAAACATTATCGGAAAAAGGGAGCAAATTTTGTAATTATAGAAGTAGACGATTGGAAAATCATTCCATTGGAAAATATCATTGCAATTCTTCAAAAAACAAATACGGAAATATTTGCAATTTGCAAAGTCTATTAGAAGAAGTAGAAACATTATTTACTGTTTTAGAATTAGGTGTTGATGGCATAATTTTCGAAACTGAAAATGAAGAAGAAATAAATAAAATAAAAAATATTATTCAAGATACTGTTTTTAATATTATTCCGCAAAAATAATAGAAATTAAAGATATTGGTACAGGTGAAAGAGTTTGTATTGATACTGTTTCAATGCTCCTGAAGGTGAAGGTATGTTGATTGGAAACAAATCTAATTTTTTGTTTCTTGTACATAATGAATCTGTTGGATCTTCATTTACTTCCCCTAGACCATTTAGGGTAAACGCAGGGGCAGTTCATTGTTATACAATTACACCTGATGGAACAACAAAATACTTATCAGAATTAGAATCTGGAAGTCAGGTTTTAATTGTAAATACCAAAGGGTCAACAAGAATTGTTTCTGTAGGTCGTTCAAAAATCGAAACAAGACCACTTAGATTATTCAAAGCGATATATGAAAATGAAATAGGAACAATTATAGTTCAAAATGCAGAAACCATAAGATTTTTGGATAAAAATGAAGGAATTTTACCTGTTACTCATGCTAAAATAGGAGACGAGATATTGGTTTTCTCTAAAAAACCATCAGGAAGACATTTTGGTATGGAGGTTTCTGATGAATATATTCTTGAAAAATGAAACGATAAAAAATAAATATATTGTTTAATTGTTATCTTTTTTTTATCAATATGTTTATATTTTTAGAGTATTGTGATTATCGACTTAATTTAAAAAACTAAGATGATGCTGATTAGGCCAGAATCAATTTATGATAAAATCCTCTTAGGAAATTGTGAAAAAATATTAAAAAATTTTCCTTCTAACAGTATTCAATTAACAATTACATCTCCACCATATGGAAATGCAATTGATTATGATGTACATGTTTCAAAGAAAAGTTTGGAATATTATAGAGGCATTACTAGAGTTAGTCTAGATGACTATCTCAATAACTTAGTTTCTGTATTCAATGAACAGGTTTATAGAGTTACAAAAGAGGGAGGATATTGTTGCATTGTTATTGCAAATGAAGTTGTAAATGGGACTCTTATACCCTTTACCTCATTTACTATTATCAAAATTAGTTACTCCTGGCGGTAAATGGAATTTACACGAAGAAATAATATGGCACAAAGTAACTGGAGGAACAAATAGATATGGTTCTTTCATCATCAATCCTTATCCTAAATATTATAGAGCAAATATTATGCATGAATTTATTCTAGTATTACGAAAAGGTGATGTAAAATCGGGAAGAAATGAAAAAAGGGAAATTCTTCCTGCAACACATGAAGAATGGACTAAAGAGATTGCAAATTCAGTTTGGCATATGGCACCCGTTCCTCCAAGATATATAGACCATCCATGTCCTTTTCCCGAAGAAATTCCGTACAGGCTAATGAAATTATATTCATATAATGGAGATATAGTTTTAGATCCATTTAATGGAAGCGGTCAGACTACCAAAGTTGCTTATAATTTGGATAGACATTTTTTAGGAATTGATATAAAAAAAGAATATGTTGACCTTGCTAAAAGTAGATTGTCAAACGAACCTCTTCATATCCGATCAGAGGCATTAATAGCTGATTGGAAAAAAATTACTTCTCATGTAGTTTAAATTCTATTGTTATCTTTATCTTGTTTTTCTGTTAAATTTAATGCATTATCTAAGTTTTCAATATTTTATCTGTCTTTCGAACTTTTAGTTTTATTAATAAAATACCTAGAAAATATAGCAATAACATAGGTATAGAAATAAACCACATCGTGACCCCACTTCCATCCGGAGTTATAAATGCGCCAAAAATTACGATCAATATTAAAGCATATTTAAAATTCTTTATCCAAAATCTATTGTCTATTAATCCTGTTAATGAAAGAATGTACATCATAACGGCAATTGAAATGATATCCCAAATGCAATAAAAAATTGTAGATACAAAACTAATAAATTCATTTATGCTTAAAAATGAAAGTATTCCTAATGATTGACCATATTGATATAAAAATGTAACATTATTGGAATAGCTATTAAAAAAGAAAAAAGAATACCGCTTAAGAAAAGAATAGTTATTGGGAAAATGAATTTAAAAATCGTTATTTTTTTTGTTTGGTTAGATATTGCAGGGCTAACAAATCCAAAAATTTCATTTACTATTATAGGAATCGAACAGGTAATACTCAATAGAATTGATACATATATTTGTGCAAATAATGATTGACCAGGTGCTGTCTGGATTAATCTCACACCTTGAGGAAGTAAATTATGGCTTAAAAAAAGAATTAATTGACTTGAGATATTATTATAAACGGATGGGGAAAAAAAATAAAACGAATAATTGTTTATAGTTATCAAGTGGATACCAAATATTGAAGAAAAAATAACAATGGAAATTGCAAAAACAATGATTCTTAAAAATCTAACTCGAAGCTCATTTAAATGTTCGATAAAAAACATATCCCCTGGCGCCATATATTGTAGAATAATATTAGTATAACATCTAAAAAATATAAATCATTCAATAAAGATAAAAGAAAATGTTATAATACAAATTTTCCATATTAAATTCAATTTGTCAATGGAGAAAAAAATCTGTATTTCTATCCCTTTAACAGAATATTAGAGGAATTAGAAAATATTGAAAATAAAATAGAAAATATATTCGAAAAGAAGATGAATACATGTTTTATAGAATTTCGCTTTGATTATTTAAAAGAATTTAAGAATATTGATAAGATTTTAGAAAGGATTTCAAAATATAAAAATCAATCAATATATACATTAAGACCCATTAGTGAAGGTGGAAATTTTTCCGAAGGGGAAACTGAAAGATTGATTCTGATAAAAAAACTAGCCTTATCTAGACCAATGCTGTTAGATTTGGAATATAACTCTATATCGAAAAATAATGAGTTGGCTGACTTTATAGATGAAAACCAAGTCAGAATCTTGGTATCATGGCATGATTTCACAGGAACCCCAGATAAAGAAATCTTGATAGATTTAATTGACAAAATGAGAATATTCAGTAATTTCATTAAAATAGTTACTTTTGCAAAATCTATAGAAGATTCAATTAATATTCTGGAATTATATGATATAATAGATACAACTATTAATTTAGTGGCATTTTCAATGGGGGAGTTGGGTATCATAACACGGATTTTATGTAATATTGTTGGTGATTGTCCTTTTACTTATGCAACAATTGATAAAGCAGTTGCACCAGGTCAACTTACGAGAGATCAAATGAAATCGATCTATACGCTTTTTCACAATAAATTAATTTAATACTTTAGATATTCTTCTCTATTTTACATATTATAATTTGGATCGGGTTACCTTTATAGAACATTTGAGACTGTTTATTCAATGTATTTTTTAATTTTATATTTTTGGATCCTCGCATTATGCCTTAACCTATAGCCACAACAAGGACAAAATAATCCATTCCATCGAATAAATATATCACAAATTTGGCAGCGTTTCTCATTTTCCCCATAACGCAAAGTCTTTGGTATTTTTTTTGACTTGTGTCTAATGCAAATCCCTCTACAAGTCATTGTCTAGATGAGAACTCCATGCTTTGAATGTATAACGCCATATTTTGAATGTATATTTATTTTCATCTTTAATATAATACTTATTCAGCAAAAGGTTTGAATAGCTCATTACCAAAAACTGAAAAGAATAATCAATTATTTATAACCCATCGAATAAATATATATTTATAAAAAAACTAATTTATCTATGATCCTTTAGAATATCTATTAATTAATTCCAGTTTTTCAATGGATTAATTTGAATGCTGTTAGATTTAAAAATATTAACTAAGAAATAAATATCTCATTTGCTAGTGTATTTATTATTTTTTTGAACTTTTTATAACTAAATTTTTGCTTTTTTGAAATGACCAAATTTAAGGTTATTCAAATGGAATTTGTTTATGTGATTATAATGTTTTAACAATATATTATAGATGAATGCTTTTAATAATAGTTTATTTAAAATATTATTTTATTTCACAAATTATCTTTTCTCGTAGATACTGTAACAATATTTTCTCCTATAATTGTTAAATACCTTTGAGTTGTTTCTATACATCTAATTTTCTGCTTTGTTGCATGATTCGAAAATCAGTTAAAAATGTGATTTGTGTATGATAATATCAATTGGATTTTGACTATTCCAGTTATAACTCTATCAACAAAACGCTAACAAACAACGAATAAAATGATCATGCAACAAAGCAGTTTGTAAGCAATTACGCAAGAGATCTATTGTTATAGGAATTAGACAGGGAAACAGTTTGTTGACTTTCTAAAAAGAGTAGATAGAAGATATGATGACAAGAATATTCAAAATATCTTTGTTGTTCTTGATAACCTTTCAGCACACAAATCAAAGATGGTAAAGGAAGAAATATCCAAATGTTGTCCAAGAATAAAATTTATATTCTTACCGGTAAGATCTCCAGAGCTCAACTTGATTGAGGTAAGATGGTCATGATGGTTACAAAGGCAAACAATCAACAATTCCACATTCAAAGATGAACAAGAAATAGGAAAAGCAATAGTTAACAAGTGGAAGGATACATATAATAAAAATCATGGCAAAGCAATCATAAATATTTTACAAGAGAATGTATCCTTGTGTCTACACAGCTCTTAACAGAGCCTTATGATCATTGTTATACTTATATAAACAAATACTGTAATCGGGGTTACATGATACCAAGACAGTACATGTAAATACAGCACCCAAAGAGAGAAAAAGGAATTCAAAAAAAAGACATAACAGATACTTGTGGATACTCAAAGCCACGGCAGAAGCAACAACAACAACAGCAAGAAGGGCAAGACAAATGCTTTACCTAAGTATCATCGGATGAATTATACTTTTTCTATGTTCCTCTTGGAAGAAGAGTTTGAATATGTGAAAAGACCAGTTATTCGAGTAACAGTTTAGCATAAACATTCATGTTTGTTTGGTGTTATATGCATAGATAGAAAACAAATTTTCAGACAGTGCGATATATTCAATGTCGAGACATTCCTTGATTATATAAAGATAATTCATTCCGAGTTTCCAAAATGCTATCTTTTCATGGATAAAACATCTCCTCATTACAAATCAGAGAAAGTACAAAAAGTACCTTGAAGATAACCATGATAATACTCTAATCTCAGTATATCTTCCAACTACCGCATCACCAGAATTTATGGTGATGGAAAATGAGGTATGGAATATGGCCAAACGAGAATTGCTTGTTTTAAAATATTATGCATCATTTACAGGTTTAAAAAACAAGATATCTACATACTTTAGAACAAAAAGATTCGATCTTAATATCAGAAACTATTTGTTACGAGATGTAATTTAGAGAATTTATGCTAATTGGTATACTAGCTACATTTAAGTGGTATTGTAAAGTAAGGTATTATCTGTATCATTGAAGTTTCATAGAACTCCATATGGTTAACAGGAAACCGAATATTGATACTATTACAGTAATTAATGAAATTATTTTGATGATTTCTTTAGTATTTCCGTTTATTGTAGAAAATGGGTTCGATGAAGCAATAATAGAGCAAAGTATTGCAACTAGGGATAAAACCACTATTGCAGATATAATTGTTAAATTTTTTTCATGTTTTGATATTTGGGGATATATCATATCTTTTGTAATTCTGAAATAGTATATAGATTTGAAGAAGCATTTACTTACTATGCAATTTTGTTTATTTATAAATTCAAGCATTTTAATTAGATTGATTATTTTCAAATTTACATAGCAAGGGATAATCATCTGACACAATACTGGATAACATTAATCCATGAATCGCAACAGACATTTTTGAATCCCAGATTGAATTTTCTTGTCCTATAATATTGAGATATTTTTTGTTCGAGGTGAGAAAAATTAGAATAATAGTTTGGCAAAACATTGTAATTTACTTATTTCCAACATCAATCCGCCACATTAGATTCAGGTGAATCACCAGGAAAACTCTAACCTCTCTTATTAATTGGAGAAATACACTGAGATACAAAACTGGAATTAATTTACCATAGTATATCTATAGCTGTTTTCAGTATATAGGTACACTATAGGGAAAGGCGCAAGATTTACTCCAATTTAATGAAGCGGATCGTGAACATTATATTATTCAAAGGTTAGGAATCATAATGGCATCGATTTCCTTAATCATTTTTGAAACAATAGACAGAGTGCCATTATTCATGCTTTATTCTATCAATCTGGATTTGTTGGTCGATTAAAATCGAAATAAATACTAAAATATTAATAATAAACGATTTACCAAATAATACAATAAAATATAGAAAATAGTGAAGTTTTTATTAATTAAAAATATTATAATCATATTTTTAGATTATTTCTTTTGACCTGTACATTATTTATATATGCAAAATAATAATAGAATGAAATGGCTGAAATTATTGATAAAGTTAAAGAAAAAGCAAAGGATGTTGTAGATAACATCAATGATGATTCAAATAATGGGCAACAAAAAGTATCACAATATTCTGAAATAATTACAAAATTAATAGACAAGGTTATAAACAAAGATGTAACGGTAACATATACTTTTGATCATATGAAAATTGATATATCCTCTGCACGAGGCCCAGGTGGAAAGGAATTAGGAGGTGCAGAATGGACGATAAATGGTAAAATAATCATTGCTACATACATCAAGGCCAACAACAAAATCAACAACAGAATCATTAAATGATTCTTCAAAATATTTAGCAACATAAGTAGTGTTATTTTTTTGAATATAAGAAGTAACGTTTTACTAGGTTTTAACGAAACACCGCTATTATCTATGGATTTTAAAGAAGATACAATAATTAAATAGTATAAAATGAATCACTAAATGTGCCAACAGTACAATATTTTGAAATTCCAGCAGATGATGTAAACAGAGCTCAAGAATTCTATAAAAAAGTATTTGGATGGGATATGCAAAAATGGAGTAATCCTGAAGACATGATTATTGGATGTTTGAAACTAAAGATGATAAAGGAAATTCAGGTTTAGGAGGCGGAATGATGAAACGTCAGTCTCCACAACATACAGTTACAAATTACATTACTGTTTCTTCTATTGATGAATATTCTTCTAAAATAGAGCAATCAGGTGGTAAAGTAATAATACCAAAAAAAGAAATTCCAAATATGGGATTTTTCGCTATTTGTTTAGATAGTGAAAACAATATGTTTGGGATTTATGAAGATAATAAATCTACAACATAACACATATTTTTTCTATTACTTATAGTGACTCTTTTAGTCCAAAATTTATTTTCTTTATAATACTATACCAATCAAAAGTTGATAATAAAATAGAATAGGTTCCTGTGCTGTGCCATGACTAATACTAACAAATACCTGATAATGAAGATCTACTATAATTCATATTGCCGTTTCAATAGATAGCAAATGCAATACTACTTCATAATATAACATTTTTTGGATGATCTGTTATTATTCTCAAGGCTAATTCTGGTCAAAAGTTAGAATATATGACAAACAGGATAAAAATAGATATTCAAGTTGAATGAGAAAAAATTAAAAATTATAATAATAAATTAACAGATCCCTGTATTCTTGCCAGAATCGAAATCAATTGATCCTCTATGGTTCTCTTTATAATATGAGATTAAACTACAATGAATGTTTTGTTGCATAACTATAAAATTCGTTTTCTCGACTAAATCTTTACAATAACAAAACGAATTATTGGTATCCGATCTCCGAAACTTAGATTGGATTATTCATTCATCTACGAAAAAATGAGTTATGCAACAAAGCAGCAATGAAATTATTTATTATAAGCATATGAATTTCTTTGCCTACCAGTGCAAGTCACGGCGATGGGATACTGTCAAAGTCTATTACGATACATATAATTAACATATGTAGATCAAGTATGAATTAATTGAACATAATAGAAATAGAAACAAATTTTCAGTTGTTTCCACTATCTTAACAACTAGATTAGGTCCGAAGTGCATCTTATCCGACATATTCTTAGAAGCCAATGACAGTATTATGTGTTGACAAATACAAATCTACAGTTTTTAGACTAGTCGAAATAACCTGATAGGAGCCAGCCATACTCACATTGCAGCTAGCCAATATGGTTTAAGGTCCCAAAATCTTGGGGTCTAATAATCAATACTCATCGCGAGATTTGGGTCAAATTAATCGTCAGGTGCATTCGATTGACGGGTTATATCATCCGATTCCTGGTGTGGGAATTGTGCCTTATCTTTATAGAGGAGTAACCAGATGATTTGACTCTTATTGACACTTGCCTTACTTCAGAGCTTCCTAAGCTTAAGACCTATATTGCTAATTCTAGATATAAAATGGAGAACATCCAAGGGATAATTTTGACACACGTCCATCCTGACCATATTCAAGCCGCTAACGAGATTTTTCAAAGATGCATTCCTGGCTAGCAATGATTAATAGACCGATGTGATTGAGTTCATGGAAAGTGTGACGACATGAGATGCGAGAACCCTGTCATGAATCAGATCCTCAATGCTTACAAACCAATGTGGTCGCTAAATCATGCCATTTCTCTAATGGGTTGGGACTTTGAGACTTATATGCCTAGGAAAGGCACGGAAGAAAGAGGAGTGGCCGATTCTCAACTTCACATGCTGCATAAGGATCTCCTGCTAAACAAAGATTTTGTTGGTCTTGTTGAGTCAGCGAAGAAACTGGGAGCCCTAGCGATTTAGAGAAGGGCATTATACGAGTACTCAACAGGGAAATAACCAAGCAGATCAAGATACCCAAAGAGTTGACTGAAGCAGAATCTCTGGAAAGAATAAGGGGCAACATGGCATGGAGGGAGGCGAGAGAAAAATCTGATTTCATGATGTATGCACCCCACTTGAAGAAAATGATAGAAATAAAGAAGCAAATCGCTGAGAAGATAGGTTATGAAAAGCATCCGTATGATGCGCTTTTGGATAAGTTCGAAGAAGATCTTACAGTAGATGATTTGGATAAAGTATTCGGTGCGTTGACTTCGCGTATTCAGAAGATTCTGAAAAAACTCGTAGATTCAGGCAGCCCGTTTTGTAAAGAGAGCAAACTTGGAAAATCAAAGTATGATATCCAAAAAGTTGACGAGCTCAATCATGACATTTTGACTCTCTTGCAATACGACATGGAACGTTTCAGAATGGATGTATCTACTCATCCTTTCACTGAGGCTATGGGCCTCAACGACGTAAGAATAACTACTCGGTATGAAGGGACCGATTTCAAAAAGTCGATATCTAGCACTATTCACGAAGCTGGTCATGCCTTGTATAATCTGCAATGCGATCAGTCATTGTCTGTTACTCCTGTTGAAGGCGGATCTTCGCTTGGGCTCCATGAATCTCAGTCAAGGTTCTGGGAGAATATTGTAGGCAGAAGCCTGCCTTTTGTTCAATTGATAGCTCCCTTGATTAGAAAGCAAGTAAGTTTCGCAAACCAAGCAACAGATGACGAGTTGTATCTGTATTTCAACAACGTCAAGGCTGATTATATACGAGTTGACGCCGACGAAGTCACATACAATCTCCATATAGCAATAAGATATGAGATAGAGAAAAAAATATTTGGAGATGAGCTCAACGTCTATGAGATTCCTGAATTCTGGAACGATAGAATGGAGCAACTGCTTGGAGTGAGGCCAACTAAGGATTCACAGGGAGTGCTTCAAGATACTCATTGGAGCAGTGGACTATTTGGCTATTTCCCAACTTACACTTTGGGAAACTTGGTTTCAGCGATCATTGCTTCAAAGATGCGCAAAGACCTGGAGGATTACGAGAAAGACATCAAGGGTGGCAATTTCAAGCCTATCAGAGAATGGTTAAGATTAAAAATACATCAGCATGGATCTGTCTATGCTCCCAAAATGCTTCTTAATAATACCTTCAATGAAGACTATAATCCGGAATACTTTCTGACCTACATAGAGACTAAATACCTTGGGTCTTGAACCCTAGCCAATTTGATTAAGGCTATATTCTAATTCTTAGCCATATCCATATTCTAATTCTTTTATACTATTTTTTTTGATTTCTTTTGCTAGAAGTGGAGTACTTTGCAGATAACCTTAAAGATTAGTTAATAGAACCCCGATTACATGCAGGTATCTAATCCCTATATATCCGAAATTTATTACCTATGGATAGTAGTTATTCTGATTAACCTATGGAGCTTCAATTGGAGAAGTTGACAAGGGTGACAAAAATGTGTCAAATTTGTTTCACATATTATGAATTAGAAACAAATTTGTAGTTGTTCCCACCGAACCAGCTCTCTATTTTAGTAACTATATCCAATGGATTAATCTTTATTAATATCTCAAATAATACCTGTTTGTGCTTAATAAATTAAAAAGTAATTTTTTCAATAAATCACAACATCAGTATGATAACAATAGTAACCATATTGCTACCACCTTGCCGTCTATATCTTTAATAATAATTTTATTTACAGGATTATTTGCAACAATCTTAATATCTACATTTTCAGTGGCTTTTGTTTATTCTTTTTCTAACTCTGTCACTAATAATACCGCCAAAACAGATTTTATAAATCAATCATCGATTATTCCACCATTTAAAGAACTACCAGGCAAAGTCAAAGAGTTTATTTTAAATGATATAGTCAATAAATCAAAAGCAGCTATTGTTGTAGGATTTATAGATCCCAATGGTACAAAGGTTTACAGTTTTGGAAATATTTCAAAAGCTAAATAACATACCAGTTAATGGGAGCACTTTATTTGATATAGGCTCCATCACAAAGACCTTTACTACATTACTTTTAGCTGATATGGTAAAACAAGGAGTCGTAAATCTAAATGATCCAATTGAAAAATACCTTCCTTCAAATGTAAAGGTACCTCAATTTAATGGACACAAAATAACACTTGAAAACTTGGCATCTCATACTTCGGGTCTTCCATTTATGCCTTCAAATATATGGATAAATAACACTTTAGGAGATTTAAATCCTAATTATAATTCAACTCAATTGTATCAAGGATTATCCAATATTACTTTATCTAGCGAGCCAGGGACAAAATTCCTATATTCTGATTTTGGTATGGGATTGCTTGGACATATCTTAACTTTGAAAGAAGGAGGAATACCTTACGAACAACTTGTCAAAAACAGAATTCTTGATACATTAGGTATGAATGATACCAAAATTACTCTTTCAGAAAATGATATTAAAAATAGATTTCCAGTAGGACATCTAAATGGATCGGAAATTCAAACTCCTAAAATCCCAGATGTTATTGCAGGAGCCGGTGCATTTCGTTCAACTGCAAATGATCTGCTAAAATATTTATCTGCTAACATAGGCTTACTTCATACCAAATTAGATGAATCCATTGCACTACAGCACTTGATACAACATCCAGGTATACTCCCAAATCCAATGAATTATAATGTATATATTGCCTTGGGATGGGGTGTACTTACTAATTTTGGAACAGAGACGTTAACTCACGCAGGAGCAATCAATGGCTGGAATTCTTATGTTGGATTTACACCTACCAAACAAATAGGTGTTGTATTACTGTGTAGTTGTGATTCAAAGGATGCTGACATGGAAAAACTTGGTTATATACTACTGCATCTAACTGGAATACAAAATTTAATAGGGGCATAATGAAAAGTAAACTCTATTTGACCTCTGGCCTTGGTTAATATAATCAATCGGACAATCTTTCACGATTTTTTATAAATATATGTAAATTTATCTTCAAATAGAAACAAATTTGTAGTTATACCCACCGAATCCGTTGTGTTATCACCCGTTTACTGGGGTTCTAGGATAACAAAAAAGAGAGAAAAAGAGAGTGATATAAATAGAGAATCAAGGCCCGCATTTAACGTTCTTATTTGCAATATCATCCAAAACTTGGGAAAAATGTACTGAAAGATAAATGTTTTTCGAAATCCGGATGAGTTATTTAAGATTATCAATCATTTGGAAATCAATGAATCGTAATTAATTAATTAATATAATAAAAACAAAAAAAAGAATGGGGTATATTTTTTAATTGCTATAGACTTTTAGTATCTTTTGTGACAGTTGCCTGACCCTTCAAAACAGTGATGTCCTTCACTTGTATAGTATCCTCTATCACCTTTACATCCGTGAGGATTACATTCTTCCTGCAAATGCGTCTTCTGATCCGATAATGGATGTAGCAGCTATAATACCAAATGATATTACAACAATAGTACAAAGAGAAAGAGTTGTTTTAAAATCCATTGAATTAATATATAAACTTTTGAGTATAATAGTATATTACAATCGAATAGTTGATAAAAAAAAATTGATTATAAAATATCTAAACAAAGATGTTGTTTTTTTTATAAATATTACCGTATTTAGATTTTATGTATTATACTTGTTAAACCATTTCTACCATTTTCACCATATATGGTAAAATATACCCTCATTCAAATGATGAATGCTTTAACAATTGAGAAGTCAGGTGTTAATCCAATACTCCCGTTTAATAAATCTTAACGGCAGTATATTTTTAGTTTGATTTTGAATCTAACTAATTTTGCAACCCTACTTTTACTTCCTTGCATATTTATTAATTATCTATAGTATTATATCGCAATGAGTCAAGTAAAAAAAATTCCAGATGGCTATCATTCAATTACACCTTATCTGACTGTAAATAATGGCTTACAAGCAATAGAATTCTATAAAAAAGCATTTGAAGCTAAAGAACTTGTGCGTATGATGACTACAGACGGAAAAGCATTAGCTCACGGGGCACTAAAGATAGGTGATTCTACATTCATGTTAGCAGATGAAATTCCAGAGATGGAAAATCTATCACCTACAACATTAGGTGGAAGTTCAAGCGGAATATTTTTGTATGTAGAAGATGTGGACAAAACCTTCAACCAGGCAGTTTCTGAAGGCGCAAAAGTTGTGGATCCGGTTAAAGATCAGTTTTGGGGCGATAGACATGGCAGTATAGAAGATCCATTTGGACACAGGTGGTCGATATCAACTCATATAAAAGACCTTAGTCCAGAAGAGTTGAAAAAAGCAGCAGAAGAAGCAATGGCAAAAATGAGTGAAAATAAAACAAATTAATTTTTTAAATAATACTTTTCAAAAACAAAAGTAAAATGCTATCTATTTAATTTATTTTGTTTTAATATCTAGTTCACTTATGCATATTTTTTCGGTATGGATTGCCTATTGTATAATTATGAAAGTCGTTATGTGATGATTTATTTCCTTCATTATAGAAGAATACAGGATGATTGATACAATTTTAACACACGTAGAAATTCTCAGGATTTCAAACCGAAATAGATATCGGTTATAGTAATATATCCAATAGATTAATTAGAAGTATAAATACATGCAAATTTGACTTGGGTTCGGTGGAAATTGTATGAATCTCTACATGGATTAAATGGTATAATTATTTCGGTTCAATATCAGGTATCAAGAACATAACCGATTCTTAAATACTATCAACGAGGTTTGATATCCATAAATATAGTAATTTATGTCTGCTAATTATTATTACCACTTCCGCAGTTAAATCCGGGTTTTGTAGACTTATGAAAATAACGATATATTTTTGACATGTCTTTTAAATCTAGTTGTTTATTATCTAATCAAAGTAGACCTGCCACTATTAGGATCTAAGAAAAGATTATTCGCACGCTTATGCCCTCCTTCAAAGTCAAACATATTCAGAATCGAACCTGATTTTGAATCATACGAATGATTGGCAATACGACCCAAATTCCAGTTATCCTCAATAAAATGTATTATGGAAGTCTTATCAGTAGTAGTATGATCTATAAAATTAACTTTGGCCCATGGAGAGATAACCAAAAAAGGCAAACGTGGGCCATAGCCATATCGGTCTTGATATGGACCGTTAGTTGTGGATGTATTTCCGCATTGACCAATATCTGATAATCTATCAAATTTTGAATCCTTGGAGCTTCCGACAATAGGGGGCATCACATGATCATACCATCCTCCAGAATCGTCATAAGTAAGTATTACTGCAGTATCATTCCATTGTGGTATTCTCTGAAGATGATTAATGGTGTTTACAATGAAGGTTTGTTCATCTAATGGATGAGAGTAACCTGCATGAGCTTGTTGATATGTGGGGCTCTTGAGAAAGCTTACAGCGGGTATGTTTCTAGATTCAGCAGCAGTCCAAAAATAACTCATATTATATTGATGATTTGCCTGGTCGGTATGGCCAATCATAGATAGAGAGGATGGAGATAAATGGTGAGGATTTGAAGTATTCTTGTAAAATTGAAATGGTTCTACGTCTGGATAGTAATGATCTATTGGTGTATTATTCCCTTTAAATATATTATATGATTGTATGCCAGAATAAGCACAATTCCATTTATTATTAGAGGTTTTGATGGATGGTATAAATCCTGCTGAGAACCATCCCCAAGTTATATTTTTAGCATTTAAAAGGTCACCGATATTTTTTCCATCCATCGCCATTACAGAGAAATTTGAATTGGAACAATCGTCATACGCCGGATCTCTATTAGCAATAAGGGTACCATTTATAATACGAATTCCGTCATTGTTGTGAGTCTCATTTGGTGGTATGGGATTAACAATTACTGCACCATGTGTGTTGCCCGAAATAAGATTAAGATGACCTAAAACAGATGGTCCATAAGTGGTACCAAAGAAATTATCACTCATTGCAAAATGCTGAGTGTAATTCCACACCGCAGTTACTGTGTTACCATCATAATAACCCATTACTAGTTGTTTATGTGGCATATCAGTACAAAATTCAGGTGCAGTAGGGCCAGCAAATTCGACAAATTTATCCACCCCTCCATGATATGCATTTTGTTCTGGCGTGTAACCATGATTCATGGAACATGTTACTGAAGGGGATCTGTCAATTCGAACAGGATTAGCAGAATTAGGATTCTGATATAATAAAGTAAAATTAAGTCCATTAACTGCCGGTGTATTTGGAGAAGGAACAAATGGAAGTTCACCTGGAGGATTAGCAGCGTTAGGATAAGTTCCAAAATAATGATCAAAAGATATATCCTCTTGAACTATTACAACAATATGTTTAATTGGAGTTTTTGTTAGAGAATATACATATAGACAGTCATTGGAAAAATAAAATATTGACAAGAAAAAAACAAACGATATTATCAATAGTATAATATAAATTTTCAATATGTGGATTAATATCGTATATATATTAAACTTTAATTGTCATCTAATGTCATTTAAACTAATAACTAAGTTGTCATAATAGATAAATGGGCCTGTTAACTTGAAAAAACCTATATCTTTAAAATGACCATTTCTTTTATGTCTTCTAGACATATAACACCTTCAAAATATAGGTTATGGATTGTAACTTGTATTTTCTTTATGTTTTATCATTTAGGAACATTGCGAAAGTATTGTATTTCCTATATCTAGTCAAGTTAAGCCATGTTTCTACCTGGAACTGGATACAAAAGTACAATCCAAAGAAATTATTAAACAAGAAAAAGAAAATTAATGAGTATTCTTGTGTACAAAAAGATGAAGCTGCTGTAAAAGCGGGATCTGAATTGATATGGCTTGATTGGGTTAGTAAACCAAAAAATAAAGAATTCTTTCGATACACATATCAAAAGAGAGAAATATGCTCATAGCTGAGCGATTTATTTCAAGGTTAATTAAGACTTATGAATTGCATCCAATAATTTCTACAGACGAAGGGACGTGGTATCTTCAAACTTGTCAGTTTTTAAAACTAAAGCATTACATCCATCTTCTTTTGAGAAAAGCATTGTTAAAAGAACAATATAATATCACAATATCTAAAGGCCAGGACCAAAGAATGCTTTGATGACTATTTACCTTGTCGAAAAAAGAACAAAGTGTAAATTAAAACATATAAAGAATTGGCTTAATCCTTTTGTAGAATAATATGATAAAGAAATTTATGTTTTAAGTTAAACGGGCCTTTCATATCCTGCATATCAGCATAGGATAAAGATTCACATGTATGCTCTATACACAACATGCAAAAATTTCTGACAGTTGTTTCTTCAAGTGAACTTAATATTTGATTTGGTAGCTTTTAATGAAAATTATTGATTTTATATTATTATTAGAATCCTTGATACATCAACTTTGGTTTAAATGCTTTAATACAACAATATTATTTCTGAATTCATCTTGAAGATAGGCATTTCATTGCCACAGGCAGGTTCGCAAGCGACTAGAAAAAATGTAATTCATATGGCACAAATGGCAGAAAGTGAAGGTTTTGATTCTCTTTGGGTATTTGAAAGGCTTCTTTGGCCTATCAATCCTCAAACTCCTTATGTTGCAACACCTGATGGAAGTCTTCCTGAAGAATACCAAATAATGCTAGATCCATTAGAAACACTTACATTTGTAGCTGCAAATACCAATAAAATTTTATTAGGTACATCAGTTATTGATATATTATTTCATAATCCTGTAGTTTTAGCTAGGAGATTTGCTTCTTTAGATATATTCTCACAAGGAAGAAGCATTGCGGGATTTGGAATTGGTTGGTCCAAAGATGAATTCCAAGTTTCCAATGTACCCTTTATCAATAAGGGAAAGAGAGCAGATGAATATGTAAAGGTGTTGAAAAAGATATGGACTGAAGAAAATGTAGAATTTAAAGGACAGTTTTATAATATACCCAAATCAAAGATAGGGCCAAAACCAGTACAAAAACCACATATTCCTATCTATCTTGGAGGATTTAGTCCAAATACAATAAAAAGGATTATTGAAAATGACTTAAATGGTTGGCTTGGCGTTGTAGGTGGTATAGCACCACTAGATTACGTTGAAACTATTATAACGAATTTTAAAAATGAATTAGCCAAAGTAAATAAAAATTTAGAAAGTTTTAAAATTATTCTATTATCTTCTCCATATATTAAAGATAATTCATCTATTTCTGATAATAATAATGCAGAAAGACCAACTTTGACAGGAACTATTGATGAAATTGGTGTGGATATAAAGAAAATTAAAGATCTAGGTGTAGATCATATTATATTTGGTTATAATTTTTCACCATTAGGCAAAGATATTGATAAAATGATTAGTCTTACAAAACAGTTTTCAAGATTTGCCAAATGAATGAAAATGAATTGGTATAGGACAACACAATTAATCATTCTTCCAAGAAATTATTTTATGTGGTTGTATTGCTATACAATACCGCCCAATTCCAATCTCTTTGTATTGGGGATACTTTTGATAAAGTAGTTTATGAATTTCTTTTAATAAGGAATTGTTCTTATCATAATTGTTATTTTCATTTCCTTCCTCTTCTTTACCTATCAGATGTGCCTTACCTTGAATCATTACAAAAACCAATTTGCTCCAATCCTCATAATATTCATCTATAAGCAAGGCAACATTTGGATTGTTTTGAATATTTCTAACTCTTTTTAATTTTTCAATTGTTTCTGTTTTTTTTCTTTTCTTATCAAGTGGTATATAATAGCAGTGACCATAAAATACAAAAACTACTGGTACTATGTGAGGTGTATTTTCATGGCCTACTGTAGATAATCTGGCAACCCTTGCCCTGTTTATTATTGCTTGAATAAAAGCATTATTTATTTGCAATAATTAATTTTGACCTTTATGCTATTACAGTTTTTTACTCTATTATATGGGATTCAAATGAAGATGGTTCTATTAGTGCTACCGAGGACTAGAGAGCAAATTTTACACTACTTTGCCATTTAACAGTCAAGGTAAATTCTAGTTAATATTGAAAATGTCTTTAATCTATAATTAATTATCATAAAGAAAAGTAAAAATTTTTATCTTTAATTTAATTAATTTGTATATTGTTTCTTTTCTTTAACATCATTTTCTATTTGATTTTATTAGATTAATTAAAACAATATTGCCATTTACCTTGTTTTTTAATTCTAATTTTTAACTAAAAACTATTCATGGAGATACAGGATAAGAGTAAAAATAAAAAGTTAGAGTTTAAATATATTTGGATTAATCTATTTTTTCATTGCAGGTGAATTAACTACTATATTAAATGTTCCACTATAGCCTTGTTTATCTTTAATTAAATGGAGCATTAGATGCTGTCCCGTATTGTTTTGAATAAGTTTATCAGTTGATGGTCCTGTATAGATTCCATCCTGTTCATTTGTAATTGGTGGAAGTCCATGCTTGCTATATGGAGATTGTGTATGCACCTGTTGATTGACTGAATTATTAAGATACATTTGAGATGTCCAATGGAATGTTTCATTTGTTCCATTAAATGCTCTGACCATTACATGGATATGAATAGCTCTTCCTTGATACCATCCAGGATATATTGTATTAAATTTGACTGTGCCATTGTTGTCAGTTGTTTGATATCCTCTAAGATACATCTTACCTTCGGTTCCAATTTGTGAAATTCCGGAATAAAGTCCTTGAGGATTTGCATGCCAGATGTCAACCTGAGCACCTTTGAAAGGGATACAAGAAGAAGCAGTACTAGTATTGTTAATAGCAGTTGTTGTATTGTTACTGGTTTTGTTAACTCCATTGTTTATTTTATAAACATGAATTTCTAATTGCAATGGGATTCCATGTTGCACAGTTCCGTCCGAGGGATCAGATGTGATATTAGACCTATTTGGGGCCCCAGAAACAAAATAAGGACCTTCAGTCTGTTGAGGTGAACCCTCTTGTTCTATTAATGAAGGTGTTAGTATGCATGATTTATTGGTTGAAGAGGCCTGCTGAAGTGGAGATAGTTGATCAGAAAATGAGGGAGGAGGTGGCAGTTGGTTTGAAGAGAGAGGTGTTTGAAAAGTAGGTGGCAAGGATGGGGACATAGAGTTTGTATTCTGTGCAAATACGGCAGATGAAATAGTAAAATTGCTAAAGATTAATGATAAAAATAAAAATAAAGTTACACTATATAAAATGAGTATTCTGTTTTTAAAATACATGTGGTATTAATAGAATATTAAAATAGTATTTAAAGAAGTTATTTATCTACTTTGTAGGTTTGTTTTGATAGAATGATCATCAAGAATTCACTATTTTTCATATACTTGCAATTTTTAATTTGTTAAAATAAAATTTCTAGTTTATTCTGCTTCCATAGTACTTCTTTTACCAATTCCAACATCTTTTTAAATGAACTTGTCCTTCTTTTAGGTTTGAACTAACTGCAAATGATGGTTCTTTGTTATCAAAATTTTTACACATAGAACTTCATTTCATAATGAGTTACTACTTCACCCTCTGCTAAACCTAAAAACTCATGCTTCAGAGGTATCCGGGTCTTCACAAATAGTCTTCATCATATTATTATTTTTTTCTCTATTTCTTTTACAGTCTCTTCACAAATATGATGATTGATTGATTGATTTTGTTGAAAATGATTATGGAGATATGCTAGTTATGAAGAATTTAATAGTAATATAATAAATATGCTGCTTGCATTAATCCTTTCATTATCTCTTTTTCTTGTTGACTATAATATAACAACAAAACAAATGAACAAATTAAACAAAAATGAATATAACTGGCAAATTCATATAATGATATGCATTTTTTTTCGATTGATTCTCCGTTCAAACCAATAAAATTTAAAAATCGAGTCGATATGGCAGGATATTATCTTTTAACATACGGTGATTTTAAAGCATAAACAAAATTTTGATACGGGTGATGATTTGGCTATATGCATTAATATTATACTACCCAACTAAATACACTAATTCGCTTCTCCAGTAGATACTTTACTATATCCAGGTTGAAGCGGCTTGTCCTTTAATATTTAGCAATTGATGATTTCTGCTTTGTTGCATGATTCAATAAATCGTTTTTTATTAACGCTTTAGTATTACTGACGTTACGTAAATAGTCAAAATTTAATTAGTCTTGATATGAATGAAGTATAGTTTTAACTATTTTTCGAATCATGCAACAAATCAGATGATTTCAAATCGGTAAATTTGGGATAATACTTTGATACCAACAAATCATACTTTCCCCGTCTCCATCAGCATTCTTCAACTGCATTAAATTCAGGTGAACCTTTTGGGAAATAGAATATTCTTACTGAATCCTTATTCTCCTCCAAATATTTCTGTACCTTATTTGATTGATGCTGACGTGCTCTATCGGTAAACATGATAACCTTCTTTCCAAGCCGTTTCTTTACTTGTTTCAAATAGTCAAGGAAAGTGTGTTGGTTAAACATATCATATTGTCGAAATAATTTCTTACCTTCCATGGTAAGTGTACCAAAAACACACGGCACTTTGGTGTGAACCAGTAACTGTAACTACCGGACTAATCCCTTTTGGAAGCCATAATTTTCTTCTGATGAGTTCTTCATGTACAAATATCGATTCATCCTCTGTCCTGCTATTGCGAATCCTTTTGGAATTTGCGAGAGTAATTCCTTTGTATTCCTTTTTGAAGGCCTCTTTCTCTTCTTTTGATGCCGTATTTACAAATCCCTTCTGTGGAACCTTTGGGAGAATCCCCACTTTTGAAGCAGCCTATAAATATATACTTCATGGTACCTGATACCTGCTTTTTTTATAGATGATATCCATTACTTGCTTTGCATGCCAACCAGTTGATTTTCAGATATCTCTTGTATTATCTTTAACATCTTTCTTTGTTGGATTAGTGGAGGTCTGCCACTTCTTGGTTGAATCTTTTAATCCTTCTATACCATGTTTATCAAATCTGGCTTAACCACTTGTATGACCACCATCTTGATTTGTGTAATTCTCTTTCAGATATCTTTGATGCTTCTTCTGACCATCAATTCTAACTCTTCTTACAAGCAATATTCTTTCTTTTACATCCGAATCTATCTCTTTTTTATAGGCATTGTTTATTTGTTCTGAAGAAATACCCAAGGTAGGCAATAATATACAGAGGCAAGTAACTAAGCTAAATGTATTAATGATAAAATTAATTTACTACAGTATGAATTTATGTTGGGACAGTATATATAATCCGAAATAAATATAATATTATATATTTTTATACAGGTCCCGTTTGATTAAATTCCTGATAGTATACAAGTTCGATTAAAATTTGAAATGGAATTAAAAATTGTGTCTTAAAATGATGTCATTTAGAAATTGAAACAATCCAATTATTTTGATATGGCTGCCGAGTACCAAACAAGTTGTATCATTGACAATATTATGGTTGCCTTTGTCCTTATGCATGAAAGAAGGCGATGCTTGATTGGAAAGATTGATTTTGATATTGCTAGTCCTTGTTTCTTACTTCTCCATCTACTTCATCTTTATCATATTTATAAAATATAATAATGCCTATACCTAGATATTATTAAGATGAAGAATTTACAAACCATTCTAATTGCTTTATTAATTTTTTCGACTACTATGCTGTTTGAATATAATACTAATATTGCTAAAGCAGATTCACCACCAGTTTTGTCTCAACAATTTATTAATGGACCGCTTTTTGGGTATATCTCAAAATGCAAATGGGAAAGTTGATTGGTTGATATTCGGAAATTGGGAATCCAGTTTATTGAGTAATATAAAGAATCAAAACTCAAACGTTTTTAATGCTACAATTGAAATGATAAAACCTGATGGGACAGGCCGACATACTAATTATCTTACGAATTTCACTATACTTGATATCTCTTATCCAAATAATAATACAATAATGTATAACGGCGTTTCTACAGTAACTATGAATGAGGGACCAATCTCGAATGTTCCGACTACTTTATTGTTATCTAATAATAATGTAATAAGCATAATGTTTGATCCAAACAGCGTACAGCATCATTTTGGTGAAGCTCCTTTTTATGGCATCATGGCCAATAGTAATGGACCAATGAACGGACAAGTGAACGGTTTACAAAATGGATCAATCGGCGGGCTGCTGCATGGATCAATAAATGGTTTAACGAATGGTATACATGGACCAATGAAAGGAATAATTAATGAAATACAAAATGGATCAATCGGCGGATTAACAAATGGAATATCACATGGACCAATGAAAGGAATAATTAATGAAATACAAAATGGATCAATCGGCGGACTATTGCAGGGGCTATTACATTGACCTATGCAGCATTAAAAACCAACGGTTGGTTTCTTTAAATGATAGATTTTCATCATCTATTCTTGGTTTTTCTTTATTAGATTTGTGTTTTTAATTTAAAAATAGTATAACAGACACAAAACAGTATTGTATTTCTAGAAACATAAAATGCGTAATAATTACCTAATAATGTGCTCTGACCGAAAGCATTATTTAAAATAATAAAAGTATTTGAACTTAAACAAGCGATTGCTACTATAAATAGTTTATAGATGTAGTTATCTACTTCTATAGCGACTACCTAGGACTATTGGAAATGTCTTGTATATATACAACAACCTCAAGAAGGACTTTGATTTAGTCTCATCTTTATCACATAATAAGTAAGAAGATATAAAGTATCAGGTATAGTATCTGGAATGGTAAACTATGGAATAATGAACAACTATTACTAAAAACCAACAGTATCATATTAGAAAGTGTAAATTGTTTCTACTTATACAAGAGATCTATATACTTTAGGATTAAGAATATAAAATGTAGCAAGAATAACATCATCATTATCAATACTATCGACATAGACAATTAACAAATATTTTGATTTATTCAACAATGCCTTAAATTGTAAGTGGACTAAATTTACATTAGAATCATAAGTTACGATAAACTCGTTTGCTTGAATGTAATTCGATATGTAATTATTTTTTTGTTCCTATTAATACATTAGGTGTAAAAAACAAAGTGTCATCTAGTGCTTGACTAATGCTCATGTATTCAGGATTATTCTTTTCTTTATGTAATTCAAATAGATGTTGGTTCAAATAACTTGTTAATTCTTTTTTAGTTTTATAGTCTGTCGAGATTTTTTTTAAGTGTTCAACCACCTCTCAAATCTGGTAATCTTGTCATGTACCAACTAAAACAACAATGCTATTTATTATTTCAAAAACTTTCTCAACTATTGTTTTTAATACACCATTTTATGTACCTTGGCTATCACTTGCTAATACGATACCGACCCTACATTTTATTGCCAATGCTGCAGTCATTGTTGGTTTTTGATATGAATCAGTCTCTACAGTTTTGTTTGAAATTTAATAATTTATTATACTAATTACAGTGTTACTAATCCTAATATTTATGATGATCAATATTTAAATTTTCTATAATTCTTAATATCTCTTAATCGAACAGATCCAAAAATAGTAATAGTTTTATTAATTAATCTAATTCATAAAGATAAAAATTAATAAATGGACCTGGCTGATCATATTTATAAAAAGTAAAGAAGATATTGGCGGGCTGAAAAAATCTATTATATTGTACGTTGATTTTACTATTG
>CAWISD010000060.1:0-22464 GCA_963838615.1 uncultured Nitrososphaeraceae archaeon | reverse complement strand
TCTTCCATAACCATAAACTCGGGTGATGTGATTGGAAGAAATACCAGGATTAGTGTATCCTTGTTATCTTCAAAGTACTTTTGTACTGCTTTGTTGCATGATTATTTTAATCGTTATTTGTTAACGTTTTGTTGATAGAATTATAACGGAAACAGTGAAAATTAGATTATCATTGTCCTAACTGGAGTATAGTTTTAACTAACTGTTTTTCGAATCATGCAACAAAGCAAGTTTAAAGTTCACTTTTTACTGACAATATCTAAGTAAATCAATTCTCCATCCTTTAAAATATGGCTTTTAAAGTTTGATATCGGCTTTTCATCTACTGTTGCATTTACTGTTTTACTCGCAAGATTTATTCCCCAAATGTTGAAAAAGTCACCCAATGTGTAATTTCTATTAACTAGAGAACCTATTTTTATTAACCCATTATTATCATTAGTATATATTGGAGCCATCCCTGGCATTGTCATTCCAGGCATGGGCATTCCTTGTGCTCCATATTTATCGAGCGTATGATTGTGCCATAATGGTTCATCTATGCCTATTTGACTAGGTATAGTAACAGGTTTATGATCCATTATAATAGATAGGTGAAAAGAAATATGCATTGCAAATGGATTGGCTTTTGTATTGGAATGCGAGTTCATTTTAATTTGTGGTGGAGAGGACGGTCCGTATCCTATGTAATCATTTATTCCAATTGATACAGTTATTATTATACCCATTATTATAAGTGGCTTATAATTTGATTTTAACCAGCCTGCTAATAACATGACCATTTAGTTCCAAAAATAATACATAACTTTAGAGATAATGACCCTTATTAAGTATTAGTTGTTTAATAGTATAACATTTTATAGATATCAAATAATTTATTTGAATAAATAATTTTAAACTAATATATAAAATCTATATTATGAAAATACAATATTATTAAAGTATCTAAAATAATTTTCATTTATCTTGACATGAATATAAAGAATAAAAAAATAAGTATATGGAAACACTACAAAATATATTCATAGGTAACACATTAGCCATCTTTCTCAAGATATTCTTTCACCAATATGCGGAATATTCATTTTAAATATCTACATTAATTAGATCTCTAGTAAAATTAGAAGCAATCATACATCAAGTATGATACTTATTTAGTTTCTATAAACACTTGGTTCATTATCCTATAGTTTACCAGGCTGTCACTATATCTAATATTCTATTGTATTTTCTCAATTTGTTTCTGAAAAATATCATCATAATCCTGTACTTTTTCAGACGACATATGATGGTATGCTCTATCACGATCCTCTTTTTGGAATGGATTTTGTTGTACTCTTTTTCTTCTTTTGACAACTCTTGATTTTCCTTTTTTTATAAGTAACGCGGATAGTTGTTCTGGGAAATCTTTTTCTACACCCACGTATCCTAGATTCAGATACAGTAGTAACTTGTTTTGGAACAATAGGACGATTCTCTTTATATATTGAATATTTAGTCATGTCTGCGTCCTTTCTTATGGTTGCTGTTTTGTGAATGATATAACCACGATTGTTAACCATAAGATTATTTTTGATAGTATATCATTTCTTTTTTTCCCGAATAGTACGTTTTTCTTCTATTCTTATCCACAGATATTGGTACATGTTGTTCTGTGGAATCTATAAAAGCCAAAAAACCTGGGAAATATTGTTCGATTTCCTCTTGGGTTTGAAGCCTCTTTGTTATATTGTATATCTTCTGAGGAATTGGTAAACATTGCCTTATCATATTCAATATTCAATCTTTTGTATATCTCTGCAGATGTTGCTCTGATCTAAATCAAATAAAAATCCAGATAATGTATAAGTTATGTAAAGGCGATAGTACACTAAAAGCATTAGAAATCTATTTTTTACATCTAGTTTGAAAGGTCTTCCTACAGCACATATGTTTCTCTTTCTATATTCTTTTCTATTTGATAAACCTGCATCTCATGTTTTCATATATTTTTGTTACTTCTTTATCACAAATATCATCAAATTCTTGTAGCGTAAGGCCAGCAGTGAACGATTTGAAAAGCAATGGCTTTTTGGATAACTATAGTATGAAAGCAAAGAGAGAACAGGTTGATGATAAACTAACGATCATAAAGATGTTTATTCTAATTGTGCAAGAGATCTTTTATCTGCATAGTCGATTATCGTCATAATCACCATCTAAATCATTATCGGTCATCAATTCCCTATCAATAAACTTGACCAATTTCTTATCAAATACCTCTGTCAAATTATTACAATGATTGCATCTAAAATATACCCTGGATTTCCTTACTTTAGGTTTTCCCTTAGTTACTAAACGATTAACAACCCAATCTTTTGGTGATTTGTGTTTACATTGTGGACAAACAATGCATGCCGATATTTCCTCTAGATTGTTTGATATAGACATGATAATTGTATGTAATAATTTTTCAAGCTATTTATTTATGGTCTAAAATTTTATTATTCTGTTCTATGTAACTGAAAGTATTATGATAGGATGATTTCTTGTATTTATAAATGGAAATTATTACGATTCCCCATATTATTTCTGGCATCATCAAAGTTATTTGGACCCAATGCGATTCTTACAGGATTTCCTTCAAAAAATCTTCAAGTTTCTTATATATTCGGTTTCATTATGTTGACCATATGGACTTGAACTCGATAATCAAAGAGAGATTAAAATACTATATATTATTTTGCTTCTGATCTTTAAATATCATATATAAAGAATTTTTTGCCGAACTCAAATTAACAATATGAAAGAATAGTCATAATTTCATTTGATATTAGATTAATTACTAATATTGGGATAAAAGTAGATAGTAAATAATAATTTTTATGTTCAAGTTTCTAATAAGGAAATTTAACTAGCTTTTTAAACGGTATTTTTCTATAGGCGCAGTACCTTTCTTTAAATGTTACAATTAGAGTGTCACCCACTTTATAAGGACAGTTTGAAATGGAGCGTGGTTGGTGGTCTGATGCTTCAATAATACATATTCCATGATCATCTTTAATGACAACTTTAGCTTCATCAGTAACTTCTTTTCTAATTAAATCCTTGAGAGGAAAACCAAACAAAGCCTGAATACCAAAGAATACTCCTATGATAATAACAATTACAAGAGCTGTCAACTTTTTACCAGACATTCGAGAGAGGTTGGAAGAAGGTGAATCAGAATCAAATTCATCATAGCCCATAATTTGAATACATTACAGCAAAAGTCTATTTAAGGATGTTTTAGCATCGGATAAAGAAGATGAAAAAAACAGGCCCTGTTAACAGTTCTGTAAAAGATATGTTATGTTTTTCCGTAAAATTAATGGTGATTGTTTAGCTATCGTAATACATTTAGCTTGCCACTCTTTAGTAATACTGTGAGGGATACATTCCTCAGAATACTTACCATTTATGAAAAGAATATTTTACACCTGATGCTTGAAGATAAAGAAACCGGATATAGAGCCAAGATAATCTTGCTCAAAGATGAAAGGTACAGTCCCTGAAATAAGAAAAATAACAAATCATCATGATAACAACATAAGAAAATGGATACATAGCATCGATTCAATGAAAAAGGGATTGATGGTGGCATTATGCCAAAAAAGCATAGTCATAAACAATACAAGTTTGATAATGATATGGAGAAAAAGATTGTTGATATAACATCATCAAATCCAAGATCTTATGGTTTGGGATTTTCTACTTGATGGTCATTACGTGTACTGGCAGGCTTTCTTATGTATGACCTAAAAATGGTGGATAAGATTAGCTCATTCAGAAATAAGGAATATCTTTTTAAAACATGGAACAAAATGAAGGAGGAAATCTAAAACTGTTTTATTAAATAAAAGCAATGATCCTCAGAATACGCTTTGAAAAAAAGTACATTGAATAGCTAAGGTACAACACACCTTCATCAGATTTTGTGTTACTGTATGTAGATGAGAAAGGACCAGTAACCACGGCAAAGACTCATGGTGGTTCATCATGGTCATCAACACAGGTAAAGATAGAGAAAGCTCAAAAGATAAGAGGGCTGTTAAATGTGTTTGAGGAGCGTATGACCATACAAATGATAAGATGCACATGTACATTGTTATAAAAATAAGACGGGGAAACAGTTTGTTGATTTTCTAAAAAGAGTAGATAAAAGATATGATGACAAGAATATCCAAAATATTTTCTTGTACTTGATAATCTTTCAGCGCATAAATCAAAGATGGTAAAGGAAGAAATATCCAAATGTTGTCCGAGAATAAAATTTGTATTTCTACCGGTAAGATCACCAGAACTCAATTTGATTGAAGTAAGATGGTCATGTGTTACAAAGACAATCGATTAACAATTCTACATTCAAAGACGAGCAGGAAATAGGAAGAGCAGTTAGCAAGTGGAAGGATATTTATAACAAAAATCATGGCAAAGCAATCACAAATATTTTACAAGAGAATGTATCCTTGTGTTTACACAGCTGTTAACTTAAGGAAAAACATATAGCTTTAAAACAACTATATCTTGTATGAGCTCAAGAAATACAACATCTTCAAAAATCATTGGTTACGGATTATACTTATATTTTCTTGGATTATCCTTTAGAAATACTGCCGACAAAGCATTATCTTTTTTACTTTTAGTCAAAATAAGCCATGTTTCTATCTGGAAGTGGATGCAAAAATACAATCCAAAGAAATATCACAATAAAAAAAAACTAAAGAATACTCTTATATACAAAAAGATGAAACTGCATAAAAGTAGGTTCTGAATTAATGTGGCTTTGATGGGTCGTTATGGAACCAATACACAAAGAAATTCTTTCTTTTCGTATATCAAAAAACGAAACATGTTTGTGGTGGCAGAGCGATTTCTGTCTCAAGTGGTAGATAAGTATGTAAAAACATCAAGTTTCCTCAGACGGTTGGGTACTTGGTATCCACTACAACCATGTAAATTCTTGAATCTACATCATCATCTTCATTTTTTGTATATAGGAGTTTGAAAAAAGCATCATTGAAAGAACGATGCAATATATAAAGGATAGAATAGAATCGTTTGATGATTATTTCCCTTGTAGAAAAAATAACAAGTGCAAATTAAACCATGTCAAACAATGGCTTAACATATTCATTGATCAACACAATAAAGAAATAATATCTTAAGTTAACAGGACCCAGAATCAAATTCATCATAGCCCATAATTTGAATACATTACAGCAAAAGTCTATTTAAGGATGTTTTAGCATCGGATAAAGAAGATGAAAAAAACATAATGCGAATTTATAATCCGTTTGATTTCTTCTATTGTAGACCCTTTTATCTTTAAATAATCCAAGGAAATATCCAATCTAGGATACGTCTTTTTGTTTCTTCGGGTTTTTAATTCATAGATGAACAAACATAAGCGGATAATAGTCACAATTTTCAGATAATTCTCCAATAGGGGAAATAGTTTGTATTTTCTTTCTATATGACATCATTTGTTCTATGCCTAAAAAAAGATTCATTTATGAAGAGAGTCGTGGGGCTTTATATCCCTCTGTAAGAGATTTCAGTATTAGATAAGAGAAAACTTAATTTAAAGTAGTGTAGTGTCATCTTTATAGTTTAATTTTAATAATATTTATTCTTCCATATTAATGATGTAAATAATCATTTAAACAAATCTTTATTTTATTATTATTATTTAAAGTATGATTAAAGCACAAATGTAATGCGTACATATTGCTATTTATTTATTTATTTTTTTCTAAAATATTGTTAATTCGTTTTACTAGTTCATGGTTTTCGATAGGCTTTTGTATAAATAAATCTTTATCCAAATTAGAAAATTCTTCTTTTCGAAACTGCTCATAATAAAATTCACTTGCCGTTAAGAAGCATATATTTGCCTTATTATCTATTTTTTTTATTTCATTATATAAAGTAAATCCATCCATTTTTGGCATTTTAACATCCAATAATACAAGATTATAAGTATCTGGTTTAAATACAGACAATGCTATGAGCGGATCATTAAATGTATCAACTTCAAAGCCATGTAGTTTCAAAGTCATACTACAGCCAAAAGTTAGATCAGGTTCATCATCAACAACTAAAATTTTTTTTGTCTTTTTTTTCATTTTTTTGACTCTCTAAACAATTTCATGGATATTTTCTCTTTCAATCAGTGGTAAGCTTAAAGAAAATTTCGCTCCTTTGTCTTTATCGTTATTTTCAGCCCAAATTTGCCCGCCATGTGCTTCAATTATACTTTTTGAAATATATAAACCTAGACCGGTTCCCGTAATAGATTTAGTAGCAAATTTGGTAAATAGTTTTGGATATATTTCTTCAAGGATACCAGTTCCTGTATCGCGTATACTTATGATAACTCGATCTTCTTCATTAAGATCAGTGTTATCTTTTATACGTTCACTCCTACTTATTTTTTTTATGGATATATAAATCGAACCTTCATCTTCAATAAATTTGATAGAATTATCTAATAGGTTCGAGATAACTTGAGTTATTCTTTCTTTATCTGCATAAACAAAAAGATCCTTTTCGTTAGGAAACAAAAAATAAAATTTTATATTTTTACATAAAGGTGATTTTTTTATCTGTTCTTTATATTCCTCTATTATGGAATAAACTAAATCTGTTACATTAAAAATCTCTTTTCTCAATACCAGTTTTTGACTTTCAATTTTGGTAACATCTAAAATATCTCTTATTAGTCTTTTAAGTCGTCTAGCATTTCTTTGAATAGTTTCAATTATTTCTTTTTTATCTGGATAAGAGGGTAATAAATCTGCAAATGTCAAGATAGCCTGTGTGGGTGTCCTTAATTCATGAGCAGCAATATTTATAAAATCATTTTTAAGTTTGTCTAAGAGCTGTAATTTTTTATTTGCTTCAATCAAGTGTATTTCTTTTTCTTTTAATTCTTCAACTACCTTTTCTAGATCTTTTGTTTTTTGATGTACTAATTCCTGTAGATTTGTATTTGTAGATTGTATATTTTGTCTCATTTTGTCAAATTGGAATGCCAAATCTTTTATCTCGTCTTTACTTTCTCTGCCTTTATTTTTAGATAAGGTAAAATTATCAATTTCCTTTAATTTGACGTCGAGGTTGCCATTTGCTATTTCCTTAACTGCATTTCTTAACTTTATTATTGGTTTGGTAATTGATTTCCCTAAAACTAAAGAAGCGATTATAATCAAAAAACCAATAATTGTTCCTGTGAATATAATCAAATATTTTAGATTATCAAGTGAAGCAAAAGCCTCTTTCTTGTCTATTTTTACTACTAATCCCCAATCGGCTGCTTTAATATACCTTGTTGCAGATAAAACAGGTTCTCCTCTATAGTCTTGAGCATCTGTAATTATTTTTTCTTTCTTTAAGATTGTTGCTTGGATTATTGGCGAATCTATTTCATTTTTGCTTACTTTAAAATTCAAAGATGCATCAGAGATATTTCGTAATGGGCTTATTAACAGAGCATCACCATTTTTATCTTTTTCTGCCACATAGAACTCTCCAGTTTGTCCTAAACCTTCATTATTTTGAAATGTTGTAAAAAAATTACTTGCTGAATCGGACTCTATTGCGGCTACTCCTATTGTTTTGCCATTAAGAACCAACGGACCTGTCAGGTATTCTCTAATGGTATTTGGACTTTCTTTATCTTTAAAAATAATTGTAACATCATTATGATTTATTCCATTCAAAAAATATTCTTCTTTTGATTGATTGCTTCCGATTTCTTTATTTGTAGATGCAACTACAATTCCGTTAGTATCTAAAATAGAAATATCTTTAAAACTGGGTATATCCGATTTTGCAGAGTCTAATAAGTTATTTATGAATTGTTGTGATTGAATTGATTTTTGTTTATTATAATGGTCTAACTCCTCTTTTAGTTGAATCCTATTTGTAAACATAATCAATCTTTCGATATTTTGATCCAACATAGTTTGAACTCTATTTTTTTGGATTGAAGCAATAGCGTCAAGTTTGTCTAGAGTTTCTTTTTTTATATATTGTTCAGTTTGTAAATATATTATAAATGCAAATATAAATAAAGGAATAAGTGAAATAGTTAAAAATACAACAATTAGTTTTGTTGTAATTAACATATATTTTTTTGTTCAAATTAGAAGTAATTAAGTTTAACATATTTTTATTAACTAAATTTTACTTTTTAACTTGATTTAATTTTTCAATTATCTTTATAGGTTTTTCAAGTTAATAGGGTCAAAGAGTTATATAATACGCTTTTAAGTAATATAAAAAAAGTAAGATTTTAACTTTTAATACACTATTGTATTTTGGATAATTTAAAAAGTTAAGAAAATTTGATTCAACAATATACTTGATAATAATCTATACCAATTAGCAAAATTATGCTAACCTATCCGTCATAGTTTTTATCTTAGAACACAAAAGCTATCTACCACCTTTGCATTTATCTAGATATCCTCAATGTCATTACCACTACTGACCAAAGCCAAATTGGTAGTTGTACAAAAAAGAAAATGATCCAAAGGTTAAGGAAAGACTGCTGCTTGTTATTAGTGTACGAGAAGATGGACAAATTCCTTTTCACGTGGTGAAAGAGATACATAGAAGTAATCCTTGGGCTTCAGATTGGCTAAAAAGATATGATGAAGAAGGTAAAGAAGGACTACGAGATAGAACAAAATGCGGCAGATCACTTGTGATGTCGGAAGAGATTAGTTTTAGCATAAAGAAAGAACTAATATCTAACTCCAAACAGGGCAGGACTACGAAACAAGTAGAAGAGCTAATCGTAAAGAAAAGCGGGATAAAATATCACTACACGCACATATACAGTATTCTTCGTAAATGGGGCTTTAAACAAAAGGTACCGAGAAAAGTACATATCAACACAGCATCTCAAGAAGCGAAAGAGATTTTCAAAAAAAGGTTACCCAGATATTTGTGGATAAGCAAAAGCTGCAGCAAGAAACAGAGTTTACTATAATATCCTTCGGATGAATCATTTTTCTTTTATGATTATCTTGTAAGGCGGGTTTGGATTGATGAAAATAAAAGACCTGTTGTCAGAGTAACATGTTCACACAAACATTCATGTATTTTTGGTGCCGTATGTCTTGGTGGTAAACAACTATTCAGACAGTATGATAAATTCAATGGAGATACATTTCTTGATTATCTAAAGATTATACATGCTAAATTCTCAAAATGCTATCTTTTCATGGATAAGGCATCGCCACACTACAAGTCAAAGAAGGTAATCCGATATTTTGAAGAAAACCAAGATATGTTAATTTCTCTATACCTTCCAACTGCTACATCACCTGAATTTATGGTAATGGAAGAGATTTGGAATATAGCCAAACAAGATCTATTAGTTCTAAAGTATTATTCATCCTTTGCAGATTTAAAGGATGAAATATCCAGATATTTTAGAACAAAACGATTCAATCTTAATATGAGAAACTATTTGTTAAGAGATGTAATTTAGAGAACATATGCTAATTGGTATATCTCAGAAATATGATTTACAAGAATGGAAGGATAGCGAAAGCTATGTATAAAGGTGGATTGTAGAATTGTGTTCTCTTCTATAAAGAGAACGTTTGATAGTAAGTATGTTTATTTTGTAAAGTTTGAGAATACGGTAAAAGAAATGATTTTGGAAGCACTCCTGTATAAGAAGATGATATCAATTTAGATAGAATATATCATATGATTATATATCTTAAGAATCATGCAACAAAGCTTTTCTTATATATATCTGTACGATTTGCTTGTTAAACCTTTTTTAGGTATGATTCGATGAATCATACCTATTCTTCTTAATCATATACAAACTCTATAATGATTGAATCATCATAATTTTTTATCTTTAATCTTTTTACCAATCTCTCAAGTCTGAAATCTTTATCCAAAAACCTTTTATCTTTAACTGCAATAAACTGATGTTTATGATATTTTTTGAAGAATTTATAATGTGAATTAAACCATTCTAAATTATTTTGTAAATTTTGTAATTTATCTAGTTCTATGTCTACAATTTTCTCTACAAACATAGTAAATTTATCTATCATTTTCATTACTAATATTGTTATTGAATAATCATCTAATTATTAACCAATGATTATAATACTTTGAATATTTTGAAGTATTTCTAAGATTTTTGACTAATTATTAATGGTTTCAAAGTTTTGATAACTATGCCAATTATCATAAAATGCAGAGCAGTTGCCAAATCTAGCAACTCTCTCATTGTGGATATCCCTAAAGAGGTGGCCCCCCTAAATGATTTTTCAAGTGGTAGTGAATTTAGGATATCTTCAGATTCCAACTAAAAAGAAAAAATTCACTTTATCTTGCATTGCTCGCTTAAATTCATCAAGTCCCATCGAAACAGAGGGCCAGATATTATCTGCATAAATATCCAAATTTTATTTGCTCGTGATAAAAATTCTAATATTATTTTGCTAGTATTTTCAGTTCCATATGTTACTTCTGTTATTTCAGTTTCGCCGTTTGAGAAGGCAGACATAATTTGTAATATCGATAAATATGTATTAACATCATTCTTCCATTTTTGCAAATCATTTCTTTGGGATATAACGGACAGGTTTCTAAGAATATAGTTGGTTTTCGGTCTAACTCTAGCATTCTTTCGTACTTTAATACAAGGCAAAATTCCATCATCAGATATATATCTAAAAATATCATTACCTCATAAGCACCAATTCTGGTAACGCCTTACTATCATGAACGTGTTCATAGGTTACCCTCATGTAGATGATGGGATTTGAATCCACTACTTGCATTCAAGGTTTATCTAAACTTACTATATAATTCCATATCGATTAAAATATTTACAATCACCATTTAAAATAATTAAACCCAGTAAAATGGAATTTGAACCCTTGCTTTTCAAACGGAGGCTCTTAACTTAATTTACACATACCACTAATGAGAAAAAGATTATTCTATAGCGTGAAATGGCTATATTATAGCATATGATGAAGCTTATTTATTGTAAGGATATCATTATTTAATAATATGTAGGAAAAGGAATTCTTATGTTTGTTAATAATTACTTTTACTGAGTTGAATCTAATACATTTAGAGGTTGATCATTAATTGCTGATGGGCTTTCCCTGTATGTATGATGGACCTATTAATTTATGATTATAATTTTCTTTTTCTTTCATTCGACATGATATTTGTATCACCGTATAACAATTCGCCATAAACTTTTAACCTTGATCATCTTGATGATAACAATTGCTATTGAAATAGCCATTGGAATGGTAGGATCATCCAAAACTTTTCAGAATTGAGGCTTGTAATGACTATCTCTATTAAAACGCAATAGGAATGATATAGATCTTCCTCATCAGGTATTTGCTAGTATTAGTCATGGCACAGCACAGGAACCTATTCTATTTTATTATCAACTTTTGCTTGGTATAGTATTATAAAGAAAATAAATTTTGGACTAAAAGAGTCAATATAAGTAATAGAAAAAATATGTGTTATGTTGTAGATTTATTATCTTCATAAATCCCAAACATATTGTTTTCACTATCTAAACAAATAGCGAAAAATCCCATATTTGGAATTTCTTTTTTTGGTATTATTACTTTACCACCAGATTGCTCTATTTTAGAAGAATATTCATCAATAGAAGAAACAGTAATATAATTTGTAACTGTATGTTGAGTAGATTGACGTTTCATCATTCCGCCCCCTAAACCTGAATTTCCTTTATCATCTTTAGTTTCAAACATCCAATAATCATGTCCAGGATTACTCCATTTTTGCATATCCCATCCAAATACTTTTTTATAGAATTCTTGAGCTCTGTTTACATCATCTGCTGGAATTTCAAAATACTGTACTGTTGGCACATTTAGTGATTTAGTTTATACTATTTATTTTTAGTTGTCTCCCATAAATTATACATTTAAAATCAAATAATTTAGCTAAAAATATACTAATGAATTTTATTAGATCTCTTGCATAATTAGAAATAATTTGTCGTATTCACTATTGAATGCTATATCGATTATCTAAAATTAATTTATTATTCTATAGTTTATCAAGCCTGAGACTATGTCTGATATTCTATTGTACTTTCTCAATTTGTTCCTATAGATATCGCTCATAATCCTGTACTTTTTCAATCTACAGATAGTATGTTCTATCACTATTCTCTTTTTGTTGGAATGAATTCTGTTTTCTCTTTTTCTTCTTGGGACAGCTCGTGTTGGTTTCTTTTCCTTTATATGGTAGCGCGATGATAGTTGTTCTGGGAAATCCTTTTCTACTTCGAGATATCCAAGGTCAAACACATTTACAACTTGTTTTGAGGGAGTGACAGGATGATTCTTCTTATATACATCGTAATCATGACTTCGTCCTTTCTTATGATGATTTGCTTTATGAAGGCTATAACCACGATGTTTGTTAACCATAAGCTGGTTCTTTACAGTAGTATGTCTTTTCTTTTTGCCCTAATAATACATTTTCCTTCTTCTATCCTTATCTATTGGTCGTGGAATCTGTTGTTCTGTAGAATCTGTGAAAGCCATAAGACCTGGAAAATATTGTTCTACTTGCTCTTGGGTTTGAAGCCTCTTTGTAATGTTGTGTATCTTCTGAGGAATTGGTACACATTGTCTTACCATATTCGATATTCTATCTTTTGTATATCCCTGCAGATGTTGCTCTTCTGATCTAAATCAAAGAGAAAGCCTGCCAATGTGTAAGTTATGTAAAGGCGATAATAGACCAAAAGCATTACAAATCTATCTTTTAAATCCAGCTTGAAAGGATTTCCAATAGCACCAATCTTTCTTTTTCTATCTATTCTTTTAGCTAAACGCTTTAATTCATTTTTGATGATTATTTTCCTTGCAGTAGAAAAAAGAACAAACGCAAGTTAAAATATTTAAAACAAAGGTTTAATCTATTTATCGACCATCACAATAAATATTTGATTTCTTAAGTTAACAGTTGTGTAAAGACGGTTGTATATGCATCTGTAAACCAATACTGCTTGTTTTCAGCAATAAAATTAGTGTCATATTTTTTTGTCGTATCTTGAAAATTATAAAATTAACAAATCTAAATGAACACAATCAATTTACATTAATGAGTAGCCAGTTATTTACATACCTGGGATAATAAACAAGCATCAACAGATCCATATAATAGATATAGATTTGGTATTCCACCTGGACAAGACAAAGCGGACTTTGCATTTAATCAACATGTGTTCTCTTCTTTAAATGATACAGGACAAGTAGCAGTTATTTGTTCTCAGGGTGTTATAAATTAATAAAATTGTTTTTATAGTATAATTTACTAAAAAAAGAATATGAAATATTTAGTTGGAATTGTATCATCATTTTTGATTCTGATTACAGCAGTATATCCTATGGCAATGACAATGGCTCAAAACATGACAAATAGTTCTATGGGAAAAGGTAATTATTCTGGTGGTGGAATGTCTACAAAATCGGTAGATATAGCAAAATCAAATACAACAAATTTGATATCAAATACAACAGGAAAAGGTAATTATTCTGGTGGTGGAATGTCTACAAAATCGGTAGATATAGCAAAATCAAATACTCCACATCCATAATTTAAAAATAAATACAAATTTAAATATCATATAAACTTATTACTACTAATATTCATACTGTAAGATTGTTATAACTTTTGAAAGGTCTTTCATTGAAACAACCATATGCTGAATTACTTGCAATTGGTAAAAAAACAATAGAATCAAGAAAATGGTGTACTAATTTCAGGGGAGATTTTTATATTCATGTTTCAAAAAATATAGACATTGAAGCTTGTGAATATTATAAAATAAACATCGATATAGTTACTAAATGATCTATAATTGGTAAAGCAAACCTTTATGATGTTAAAAAGTATCAAAATAATGATGAGTTTCTTTTAGATAAGAATAAACATTTATCTTTAAATAAAGATAATAACAGAATTACTTATGGATATTTAATAAAAGATTCAATAAAATTTAATAATAGTATTCCATACTTAGGTAAACTAGGTTTTTTTGAGGTTAATCAATTCTAAATCGAATAAAATTGATATTCTTTTTTTTATTATAAAGTATTATTAACAAAGCGCCGGTTTACCATCATAAAAAATTTTTTGTGTGTGAGACAATATTGAACAGATAAACGATAATCAGTAGTATACTATTTAGCATATGTTAGCGAACCTCCCTTAACAGATAGTTTCTCATATTCAGATTGAATCTTTTTGTTGTGAAATACTGAGATATCTTATTCTTTAAATCTGCAAATGATGAATAATATTTTAAGACAAGCAGATCTTGTTTGGCTATATTCCATATCTCTTCCATTACCATAAATTCGGTGATGCAGTTGGAAGGTATACAGGAATTAGACGTATCTTTGTTTTCTTCAAAATACTTTAACACTTTCTTTGATTTATAGTGTGGCGATGCTTTATCCATAAACAGATAACATTTTGGAAATTTAGCATGTATTTTCTTTAGATAATCAAGGAATGTATCTCCATTGAATTTATCATACTGTCTGAATAGTTGATTTTCTTTCCCTCAATGCTTACGGCACGAAAAATGCATGAGTGTTTGTGCGAGCCGGTTATCCTTACTATAGGTCTTTTTTCTTGTTCAATCCAAACGCGTCTTACAAGAGAATCATAAAAGAAGAATGATTCGTCTATAGATACTATGGCAAAGCCTTTTTTCTCTTCATCTTGCTGTTGCTGTTGCTGTGTTATCCACAAGTATCTGTTCTGTCTTTTTTTGAAAGCCTCTTTTTCCTCCCGAGATGCAGTATTAACATGTACTTTTCTTGGCACCTTCTGTTTAAAGCCCCATTTTCGAAGGATGCGACGGTATATGTGTATTTAATGATATTTTATTCCGCATTTCTTTATGATTAACTCTTCCACCTGTTTTGTTGTCCATCCTTGATTGTTGCTTTCTTTTAGTTCTTTCTTAATCTGATACACGTCTCTTCGGATATCTCGGATGGTCTACCGCTTTTTGTTTTATTTCTTAGTCCTTCCAAGTCTTCTTTATCATATCTTTTTAACCAGTCTGAAGCCCATGGATTGCTTCTATTATACATATATTTACAACATGAAAAGGAATTTGTCCATCTTCTCGTCCTCTTTGATAATTAGCAGTAGTAATCTTTCCTTTACCTTTGAATCATTTTCTTTTTTGTACAACTACCAATTTGGATTTGGCCAGTGACATTGAGAATAGATAGTAATACAAGGGTCTAGATAGCTTTTGTGTTTTATGATAAGTATCTACAGATACAACTACAAATATGAAAGTTGTTTGTAAATTTTTATTCATTCTTGTTCAATTTCAATATTAATATATAAAAACATAATATACTACAATCGGCCCTGTTAACTTAAGGAAAAACCTATAGCTTTAAAATGACCATTTTATCTATGAGCTCCAGAAACAGAACGCCTTCACAAATTATAGGTTATGGATTATACTTGTACTTTTTAGGTTTATCATTTAGGAATGCTGCGAAAGCATTATCATTTTTACTTTTAGTCAAAATAAGCCATCTTGTTTCCATTTGGAATTGGATTCAAAAGTACAAACCAAAGAAATATCGCAAGAATAAGAAAATCCTTGAATATCCTTGTATACAAAAAGATGAAACTGCGATAAAAGCAGGTTCTTCTGAATTAATATGGCTTTGATGGATTGTTATTGAACCAATAGATAAAGAAATCCTTTCATTTGACATATCAAAAGAGCGGAATATGTTTGTAGTAGCCGAACGTTTTCTTTCTAATGTTATAAAAGAGTATGGAAAACACCCTGTCTCAACAGACGGTGGTGCTTGGTATCCACCACAAGCATGCAGATTTCTAAAACTTGTTTACCATCTTCATTCTTTTGTATACAAGGATGAGAAAAGCATTATTGAAAGAACAATGCAGTACATAAAGGATAGAATAGAAAGCTTTGATGACTATTTTCCTTGCTGAAAAAAGAACAAATGTAAATTAAAACATGTAAAACAATGGTTTAAGCTGTTTGTTGATCAACATAATAAAGAAATATTATCTTAAGTTAACAGAGCCCTACAATCAGTGATAAAATTACATTTATACTAACAGCATATTTTAGATATATGAGGATGGTTATAATTCAAATCTATTTTCAATTTATATACATAGCTTAAAACTAACACTTGGAATATGATTTTGACTAAAACTGTTCCAAAGGTTAGCTCTTGATAGATTAAAGGAATCCATCCTTTTATGTTCTGTATCTTATAGGTTGTATACCATGGCCTGTGCACCAAGGAGGAAACGTGGTAGACTATATGTATATTCTCCATAAACAGTGATTTTGAGATGTTTTGTTATGAGGTTATGGTTTAAACTTAATTCCAACAATGCCTTACATACTTTTATACTTCCCAAAATATATCATCCATCACAAATAAACCAAACTTAACGAAACTAGAGGAAGAGAATCAAGACACTGTACAAAAAATCTCACCATTTCTATGGTTCGATAATCAAGCTGAAGAAGCAGTAAAATTTTATATCTCAATTTTTAAAAACTCAAAAATTGGTAAAGTTACTCGATATGGAAAAGAAGGATATGAAATTCATCGAATGCAGGAGGGCACAGTAATGACAATAGACTTTGAGATCGAAGGGTAAAAATTTGTAGCTCTCAACGGCGGTCCGATGTTCAAATTCAATGAAGCCATTTCGTTCCAAGTTAAATGCAAGGATCAAAAAGAAGTGGATTATTATTGGGAGAATCTTTCTGAAGGTGGCGATGAAAATGCGCAGCAGTGCGGTTGGCTCAAGGACAAATATGGAGTTTCATGGCAAATCGTACCCATCCTTTTGGCCAAAATGATGCAGGATAAAGATATTAAGAAGTCGCAAAAAGTCATGAAGGCAATGCTCCAAATGCATAAGATTGACATAAACACTTTATGTCAATCTTATGAGGAAACATAACTATGAATGAATAATTTCAGTTTTGTAGATGTCGCTCTGATGATTTCATCAATGAACCTAATGAAAAAATATTGGATAAAGGAGAGGGGTAAAAACCCCATTGTTTAGATCCTAAATGTTACAAATATATTGAATTAACCTTTTATCTTTCTGCAAATAAAATAATGATTTGATCTTGTCTGTCCTATGTTAATCTATAATAGAATGTGACGAGCTTTAATACAAATGATAGAACTTGATAGAGAAAATGTAATAAGAGTGGTAAAAACCTTCCTTAACTTTACAGAGCCTCATAGGCTATTGAGATCTTTTTAACTAATGGTGATTTAGTATAGAATGATGTTGAGTTAAATCAACTTTTATTGCGTGGGTTGCTTGAGGTATACTTTTGCTTAGAATTGTTCCCTGCTCCTGTTGTTATATTGCAGATCATGGTACATGTTGTTAGATTATGGATGTAATATCCAATAAATTATACCTCTGTATACAAATTTTCAATTTTTTATTTATAGAAAGATGATTGGCCATATTTAATAGATATATAGTTAATCGATAATCAGTAATAGTAGAAAAGACACATAAGATACAAATCTGGATTTAATTTCCCATATAATATCTATATTGGTTTTCAGTTTATGGGTAGTGTAAAGGAAAGACGCAATATTTACTGGAATTTGATGAATCAGGGCATAAAGATACTATTATTCAATGGTTATGAATCATCATGATATTGATGTCATCACATATCAACCAGTAACTTGATGCATATTGCTATCATTTTTGCTTCAATCCATCGATCTGGATTTGTTGGTCTATTAATATTGACATTAACAGTGCAGTAAATAACTCAAAATCTGATATTCCATAGGCCCGTATAGATTTTCGATATTTGAAGTAACACTTGCTCATAATTTCAAGCAATAGTTGTTTATCTTCATCGGAAGGTAAACTATCCATAAATTTAGTCCAATTGCCGATTATTTTATTATATGGTACTATCCTTCATATGTGAAGATGAGGCTAGATCAATGAAATCAAACAAGTCCAATAATGGAACCCACCAATATCAATATTCTATCATTATTAGATCGATACTCTTTTTATTAATGCTTTATCCCAGATCTTTATATCAAATCTATTTGACTAGATAGGCTTTGTATTATTGCTAGGACATTTTTATCGTACAATAAGTTAATTTTATAATTTGTGTAATTTGTTCAAGACTAAATCCATCTTAAATTTTACAAAATTATTTATTTTCTTGTTAGACTTTTTCTACATAGTGTTAAATACTAGAAGACATCTTTCTTAAGTTAACAGAGCCTAATCATACATCAAGTTCTTTAAATAGATCTCTGAATTCCTCGAAACTAAAATCAGTTTGATCGTTTAGTTGTGCTATATATCCGCTTCTAATAGTCCCTGTTTTTTGATAATAATCTTTTAGTTCTTTTAATAATACATCCTTGTCCTTAAGATTTTCTATTCTATTAATTTCGCTATCACTTACTATAGATACCATCTTGTAATATGGTCTAATACATTCTAAAAATATGTCTTCATTTAGTATTTTACCATGGGATGATATAACACCTGTGTAACTCATTATCAAGCCTAGTGCACATCTTTCCCTAGATCCGACAGAAAACAAACTTTGAACTTTTGAGAATCTGTTTGTTTTTATACAGTCATCAAACATCTTCCATATCCTATCATACCTTAGATTAATCTCCGGTGTAATTTGCAGACTCATCATAATCAAGCATCCGTCTCCTTGAGTAAATCTCTCAATGCTACAAATGGCATACCTCTATTATTAAGTGCTACTAGATACCTGTTCGATTACTCCTTTATTTTATTCACTTTTTACAAAATGATTTTAATTCTAAAAAAATTTCTATTCTTGGCTTCATCATTCCATTCCATTGGATAACCATAAATATTAAAATAAAATTAATAAATTAATTTGGATCTGTTTGATTTTATTAATCCCGCCTCTTCATTATCTATAGATCTAATGGAAAATGAAACCTATGATAAAATAATTAGCAACTGGAGTGAATTTATTAATTGTTTACCTTCCGATGATGATAAACAACTATTGCTTAAAATCATAAGTATATGCTACTTCAAATATCAGAAATCTATAAAAGCCTATGGAATCTCAGATTATGAATTATTTACTGCACTGTTAATGTCCATATTAATAAACCAACAAATCCAGATTGATAGCATGAAGCATGAATAGTTGCTCCATCCATTGTTTCAAAAATGATTGATAAAATCGACACCATGATCCATGATCATTGAATAATAGTAATCCTCATTTCCTATTTCAAATTATAATAAATCTTGCTTCTTTCCCTATAACTACCTATCTATCGAAAACATCTATAGATATATTATGGGAAATTAAATCCAGTTGTATCGCAGGTGTCTTTTCTTTATATATTAGCTAGCAAATAACTATGTCCATATGTTTAATACCAATTTTAATAATGTTGAAATTATTGGGATTTATGAACCACATGGAACATTATACCTTAATATTTATAATTAAATTGTTAAGTATCGATTAATGAAGTTAAAATATTATGTCATCTTCGCATTGACAACATTTGTTATTGCATAAACATTTGCAATGACCATCCCTTCACAAGCATTTGCGCAAACCTCGGGTAATCATCATGATCCTGGAGAAGCAGGTAATCCACACGATTTCCCTAATTGTAGTGGAAATCATCATGATGATGATACTGGTCATAACCATCACGGAAGTTGCCCAGGCACATATTGATTTCATTAAACGAAAATTAATACACCCATATTTTTTATTTTAACCAAAACTCAAGTTATAATAAAGAGAATATTAGAATGATGATTCATATCCATGAATAATAATATTAGATACTGCCTCTGCTTCCTCAAATTACAGTAAATCTTGCGCTTTTCTTTACACTCTTAATAAATTCAAAATGCAATATAGATTTATATGGGAAATTAATTCGGATTTTGTATCTCTTGTATCTTTTCTCTATAAATTATCTATCGAATGATATATCTATTAGAATATACCCCAATCAATGTAAACAAAATGATTTTAATGATTTAGTATTTTAAATTGATTGTTGGTTATTAATAAAACTTTAAGTAGTTATGAATTTTTTTCTAAAAGCAAGTGCAATTATAGATGTTCCAACAAATGTGGCAGTAAAGTAAAGCCATAAATTCCCTAATACCCCTGATAATAAAGCAGGTGCTAAAGAACGTGCAGGGTTCATTGATGCTCCGGATATAAATGCTAAAAAGAATATATCCAATCCTACAATGCCACCAATTGCTATTCCACCTAAACCTCTCAAACCTTTTGTATATACTACTATTAAAATAACGGCCATCAGTAAAGCAGAAGCTAGGCATTCTACTGCAAAAATTAATGGTAGGGGATAAGCATAATTTGGAGAGTTGGCACCAAGTGACGCTTGTACTCCTATAACGTATTTTACAAATAGGCTTCCAAGCAATGCACCTGTTATCTCTGCAGTTATGTAAAGAACTAATTGTCTTTTTGATATGTGCTTTGTTATAAGAAACCCAAGAGTTACTGCCGGATTAAAGTGCGCCATTGAAATTCTACCAAATAAATATACACCTATTGCTACACCTACAAAAGGTGCAAATGCGATAAAAGGAATACCTAATATTCCATGCAGTTTAGCATCGATAACTACAGAACCGGTGGCCAACACTACTATAATAAAAGTCCCAATAACTTCAGCAATAAACTTTTTTTGATTTAACGATAAGGTATCATTTAAGATTCTAATAAGATCTTTTTCCTTTGGACATATTTTCTCTGCTGTTATTTTAAAAACATTTGAGTTACAGATAAAATAATATAGAAAATCAATACTCCCAGCTCATTCATATTGTTATTCTATCTCTTCTCTTCTCTCTTCATTTCTTGCACTATTTCTTTTACTCTTCTTTCAATTTCATCTCTTATCTCTTGCACTATTTCTATAGACTTTCCTTTCGGATCTTCGATTCTCCAATCTACTACATTGTGAATGAATAATGTAGGGCAAAAATCCTTATCCATACATCCCATATTGACTATTTTTGTTGCATTTCTTATCATGTCCTCGGTCATCTCTTTTGGTTTTTGATTGCTAATGTCCATTCCAACATCTTTCATTACCTGCACAGAAAGTGGATTAATTTGAGATGTATGATGAGTTCCAGCACTTGTTGCTTCATACTCGCTAGGTGCGTATTTTCTAAAAAAGGCCTCCGCCATTTGGCTACGCCCTGCATTCTCAACACATACAAAAAGTATAGTCTTTTTTGCTTTACTCTTTGGGTTGCCTTTAATTGAGAGATTCATTTTTTGTATATTATCGACCTTTTTATTTTTTAATGGCTTTTATTGCAAGGCTGGTTATCTTCCTATCATCGCCTTTTTCCATTTCCAAATATGGTTTTTCATCCAATACTTCAACATCAGTAAATCCTGCGTCTCTTATACTTTCGATGTATCTCTCTTTTGTTAATGCTCCATCAATACAACTGCACCATTTTTCAGCATTTATTGAATTTGTATTAACTATTTCTCTATCTGTAACTAAATCCGATATAACCATCTTTCCAATTCCATCAGGTTTTAAAATTCGATAAATCTCTCTAAATGTATCAACCTTATTGGAAGTAAGATTAATTACACAATTGCTTATAACCGCATCTACACTATTATCTTCCACGGGTATTGTTTTTTCAATATCGCCCTCTCTAAACTCTACATTTTTGTAGCTGTATTTTTCTGCATTGTTTCTTGCCTTTTCTATCATTTTCTCTGTAAAATCAATTCCAATGACCTTACCACTATTCTTGACGATATTGTGGCAGCCAGGAAAACATCTATTCCTGCCCCTGAACCTAAATCAACTACAGTATCACCATCCTTTAAATGGGCAAATTTGGTGGGATTACCGCATCCAACTCCAAGAATAGATGATTGAGGGATGGATTCTAGTTCTGTAGAATTGTAGCCAATTGATTTTGCTGTGGAGTATCATGGTAGAATCGGTATTGCCTAATTCTTCTTTTTCTGTATTACAGCATTCTTAAGATGATGATGATGAAGGCATGCAGCAAGAATCAGTATTTCCAAATAGGGCTATTTTGCCATATCGTTCTTTAATTTTATCCTTGATCTGTAAATCTTTTTCCATATTTATATTATTGTTTACAAAAGAAACTATTTAAATTGACAAGAGTAATTAGGTAAAGTAAGTGAAGTCAGAGAAACAAAAGGATATCATAATTTTAAAAAAGGAAAAAGATGATCCTGAGAATAAGTTTTCTGAATTGCCTCTTATCCACGAAAATGAAATC
>CAWISD010000059.1:0-10165 GCA_963838615.1 uncultured Nitrososphaeraceae archaeon | reverse complement strand
GACCATTAAAGTAAAGATGTAACGAATATACTATATCTTTGGGTTCTGTTCTTTTTCTAACTTGTTGTATATTATATAATTAACAATAAGGAAATCTATTAGTTTTTTTTCTTAATTTTAGAGTCTGAGAAAGAATATTATAATTATGTTGATTGATTTAATTTAATTTATTTTGTTATGAGAAAACGTATATAAAATGCGTTGTTTGATGCAGTAATATTTAAATATGAACCATACATAGTTAACTTAAGGGTAATTCCTTTGAAATTGGTGTCTTTGGTGTCGTTTTATAAAAGTTTAAATAAAAGATAATTAATTTGAGGTTTGCGAATGATTGATTCTGAAAACTATGTTCCTAGCAAATCTATTTGTTTCTCTTCTAGTCTTTAGTGTTCCATAGTTACTTGATATCAACAGCAAGCATTCAATAATTTTTGTCTATCCATTATAACTGCATGTTATATCCATAGAAATGGTGGTTGTTATCTAAACCGGCTAGAACAATCTTATATGATGATGTATAAGCAACAAATATCGACACGACACGATAATAAAAGATAAAAAAATCATAGAATAAATCAATCGATTCATTATTTTAGGGGTATTATTTTTTTCCAGATGTAATAAATGAAAAATGATTTTCAGGTTATCCATCTTAAACAACTACAACACTACCGACCTTATTGTAATAATACCATATTGGTACCATCAGGTCTTAATAGGCAGGATATGTTTGAACAAAATATACTTTAAAGTATCAATGAGATATGGTCATAATTCAAATCTATTTTCAATATGCCACATATCTTAAAGATAACCTCTGGAATATAATTTTGATTAATACTATCCCAAGGATTACTCTTGATAGAATAAAGGAATCCATACTCTTTAACATTCTTCTGTATCTGATAGGTTGTTGTTTACCATGGCCTGTTGCACCTAGGAAACATGGCAGACCATATATATTCTCCAACAACAGTGATTTTGAGATGTTTTGTTGTGAGGTTATGGTTTAGAATTGATTCTAACAATGCATTACATACTTTTCTTAACATGGACTGTCAGTATAACCACAAACTAGCATTAGCCTGTGGATTATTATCCATTCCATATGCAGTAGACGAACATTTGACAGGCGATTGAAGACTATTTCTACTACGGATGGAAAAGGCAGGATATAGATAATGGGATATCTGTTTATTGCGGAGCGATTGGTGGTAGTGGTCATTGACCATTATATAACAGCAATAAACAGAGTAATATGATAAACGCAAATGAGTGTCTGGTACAAATCATCCATATGAAGAAAGGGGGTGGTAGTACCTACTTCGGGTATGATATAGATCCACACGGTGGTGGGGCCATAGTTACACAAAAGAGGGATGGATTTTTGGATATAAACTATATCTCACATCTACAACAGCAATAGGAGAGCTTGTGGTATCATTGACAGCAGCAGACGATGTAACTGCTACTGCTAATGTTCAAGACAATAAGAAATGTACATTCCTTTAACATCATCATTTTCATCTTCTTTGATATTCTCTTTACCAACTTTAAGTTATATGGTGGCCGATCCCGGATATGATGACAAGAAACTGTAGGGGTTTTCGAAATAACCTGTCTATGAAATCAAAGAGTAGGCATTTCATGGAAGAAATAGCGGTCGTATAGCTGTTTATTCTAGTTATGCAAGAGATCTATTAAAATTGGCAGATACAACTTGGTAATAGCAATAACTCAATAGATCAGTATATAGATTTTTATAATAATTAAAACAAGAGATCTATTTTCATATAAAATTATATCAATATAATATATTTATCAATTCTTTGAATTTGTTAATTAACTGTTGTGGCAAATCTAAAGCAACATTAGAAAAAAAATACAATAATCTTTATTAATATTTTTATTTAAAATAGATCTGAAATTATTATGGAACTTGACGAAGACATAGAAGAATTAAAAAATGAACATGAAAAAGAAGAGGAAGAACAAAGAGAAAAATTAGAAGAGGAAGAAGAATAAAAACATACATAAAATCAAAATCTAACTTTATTCACCCTAAAGAGATAATTTAAAGAGAAAAATTATTTTGGAAAGTATTGTATATAATATGTGTTTAACAATCCTTCAATAGAAATATCGATTTATTATCAGATAACTCAGGACCTGCATAGTATAAAGAGAATACTCAGTATTACTTTCAAATATATTAAAATAGTATACGAATCGCTATCAAACTATTATTGATAAATATATCAATTGAATACTAGTACTAAATTTTAAACTGCTTCAAAGACACCTTTATAAAAAACTTTTGTGATAAAGATCATAAATTATAACCAAGAAAAATATATTGATTCATGTAATTCTGTAAAAAGAATTCTGTAAGCAATTTATTTTTTCTCTTTTTTATTACTTAATTATATATTTCAGATAAAAACATTATGCATATTAGATAGTTTTCTTTTTCAATGATAATAAGGAAATTACTTGCATGAATAACATATGATAAATTGTGATAAAACAGAACAAAAAGATATTGGAGCAAAAACTAATCCTTATAAAATAGTAAACTAATATTATAAAGAACATAATATCATCATACAGTATCGTATGAATATTAATATTATTTATTAAAAAAGTAATTATAAAATATTTATCATTTTAATAATATCTACTGCAAAGATCATAATTTTCTAAAAAAGTATTTTGAATAAAACATCAACATATAGATAGATATATAATACTTTATCTTAGTGATTTTATCTTGATTTATTTATGTATTATTGACAAAATATTTTTATCGATTAATTGTCTAATCAATAACAATAAAGATATTCATGGTTGAGCAAAATACTGTTGGACTAAATTGATTTTACAGATATATCATCAGTCATTTTTTTGATAATATAATATAATATTAAAATTAAAATTAACTGTCATATAAATAATTCCTCAATAGAGAATATATCGATTAATTAAATGTGCAAAAAAACTGATTTTATATAATTGGTATGATTTTATAATAGTTTACCACGTTATGATATCTTCAAACATAAAAGTCAAAATAAGGGAGCAGACTAATTCTGTTTCATAGCATTATGTCAAAGTAAATAAATTTTAATAAAACCAAAAAATAGTAGATGTTTTTCTTTAATCAAGCGCCTTTAACTAAACTAGATGATGATTGTGGGCATATATCATGTACATGCTGTGCCATTATGTTAAGTTGAGGTGTAAGAGAATCATAACTTGTTGCTACACCCTCTTGAGATAAGACATCATCAAGATTCGTTTTTCCAGATGGAGTCAGTTCTGCATGAGCTTGATTTAATGCTGCCAGAACTCCGGCTAAATCAGAACAGCTAACTTTTATCGTTTGTGAGCTGTTATCAGGTTTATTGTTATCATGAGTAGAAGTTTTGGCCTGTATAGGATTAGCTATAAGATGCGATCCGAATGTTGTGAAAATCATTGCAGCAGCTAACAAACCGACTGTAAGAATGGGCTTTATCATTATAATAATAAGATAATATTTGTATTTTAGAATTTTTTACTAATGTTATTAGTTTGAGTTACAGAATATTTATGCATAAAATTCTAAGCAACTATCAAGATGGAAAATATTTTCAAAAGTTATATTATTTTCTGATGCTATTCTAAGAACCGGTAATTCGATTCTCCGCAGGTATTTCATTTTTTCAACATAGGTCATTATTTGTATAATATAAATCCTTTTAATATTTTAAGATTATATTAATAAAGATATCTTTTATTTGTTTTTAATTATAAAAAATCTGCTTTGTTGCATAACCAAACCTCTTTAGATAGGATCTAACCAATTAATCATTTGTGATCCACTGGCCTTCTTATAACCAGTCTCTTGTAAGACGAGGTGAGATACTTTTTTCCTATGATTTTCTGGATAGATGGGATGGATGCTGATCTTGCAAGGATGAATGAAAATAAGAATGGCAAAAAGTACAAATTTCCAGATTCTTTTATTCTTATAATTGGTTATATACGAATATACTTTCACTTACCTTACAGGCAAACACAGAAGGAATCATAAAAGCAACTGTAGGAAAGTATCTTCCAGACCATCCATGCTATTCACAAATATATGTAGAAGAATAAACAAACTGGACATTGATATCAATAACAGTATAGATGATGATGTCGTTATCATTATAGCAGCTGACATGTACCGGTATCAAGATTACAAACAGAGGTCTCGGTGGATGCAAGATAAGTGGAATGTAAAAGACAAGAAAGGCTATCTAAAGATACATGTTGCAGTGAATATTAAGACCAAAGAAATTCTTGCACTGAAAGTTACAGATGAGAAGAGGTGCATGATGGAAAGGTTATGAAGAATTTGGTGGAAGGCGTGTTGAATAATAACCATAATATCAAGATCAAATCTTTCATAGGTGATGGAGCCTACGATAATATGAGAATTTTAAATAATTGAATGAGAAAAGGATTCGGCCTATCGTCAAAGTAAAAAGGAACTCTATCGTTTCATCCACGAGAATAGCAATGTAAGGAATAGAGAAGTTAGATATCAAACAAAGGATTATTATAAATGGAGGAGGAGGAAGAAGAAGAAGAAGAGAAAGTATGGACAACGATGGATGGTGGTTGAAACAGCAACATTTTCAACTATAAAGAGAATGTTTGATGGTGAATACACATATCTGCTATCAGGTTTCAAATTGGTAAAAGCGATGACAATGAAGGTATCGTTGTACAACCTGTTTAGAAGAGTTGCATAAAATGGATGAAAATAATTTAAGGAAAACTAGAAAATGAATCAACATGAATTTAAATATAGTAGAAACAATGAATCATAACCCTACTATATATAATAATGACTAGATTATCTCAATAAGACAAAATATAAATCAAACCTACTTTTAATAATCGTAAAGAAAATAGAACAATTGGATATCGCCTAAAAAAGGGATTGTAGAAAAACTTGAATTTGTTGACTGATATTGATTTTACTTATTTTTGAGATCATAAAGTTTATGGAAACCATTTATACCTTTAATCAAATTATTTTGTTTTAGAAAAATCAATTTTTAAAAATATGAAACTTTGAAATTTATTTGATTAAATAAACAAACTACATATTACATATTTTAAAGGTAAAAGATTTTGTTAAAATAAGGTAATAATGGATGTAATCAAAAGCAAAGTTAAACTATAGGATCATGATAATATATAAAGAATTCAAAAGTATATGATATCAATATTTGGATAAGAATACAATAAACAATAAACAAATAATATTTCCACCAGGGCCCGCTGAAATAATTCCGTATAGATTAGCATTAAAATTTATATCAAACCCTTTACCTGTACTGAATGAAATTGTCAACAACTACGGAGATATTTCACACTTTAAATTTGGTCCAAAATTACATGTTTATTTGATCAATAATGCTTTTCATATTGAGAACATACTAGTAAAACACAACAATAATTTTATTAAAAGTCCAGGTTTGCGCCTAGCTAAACGTGTGCTTGGAAATGGATTGATAACAAACGAGGGACAAATGCATGAACATCAAAGACGATTAATCCAGCCAGCATTCAATCGAAACAGAATAAAAATATATGGAAAAATCATATCAGAGCATTGCTTTGAATACACAGATGGTAATTGGAAAGATGAAATGATATTAAATATTCATAAAGAGATGACCAAATTAACACTTTCTATAATAAGTAAAATACTTTTTGGATCTGATACCTCGGTAATATCAGATATTGATAAAATAAGCGATTACATTACCACAATTATTGAATATATTAATAAACTTCGTTTACCATTTCTACGGTTTATTGAAATATTGCCATTGCCTTTAACTATAAAATACAAGCATGCCCTAAGTGGATTGGATAATATAATCTATGATAAAATTAACCAGCGAAGGAAAACAATAGAAAGCAGATTTAGCAATAAAGATAATTCTATTTTTATAGAAGAGACTAATGAAATGAAACAAAATCAAAAGTACATAGATATGCTTTCAATTCTAATTGAGTCGACTAATGATCACGATGGAGGAGGAGAAGGAAAAGATAATTGACAAAAAAGGAACATCACAGAAAAATTATAAATCTGCAAAGATGACCAATCAACAACTAAGAGATGAAGTAATGACGATATTTTTAGCAGGTCATGAGACTACTGCTAATGCTTTAACCTGGACACTATATCTTTTAGATAGGCATCCAAATGTAGAATCCAAAATCATGGATGAAATTATTTCTGTAACTGAAAACAAGAGTATTGATTATAAAATATCAATTGAAGATGTATCCAAATTAAAGTACACAGAAATGGTATTGATGGAATCTATGCGCCTTTATCCGCCATCATGGGCTATTGGCAGGCAGACTATAAAAGACTATGTACTGGATGATAATTACGTTATACCCTCAGGATCAGTTATAATTATGAGCCAATACCTTATGCACCATGATTCTCGCTACTTTTCACAACCTGAGCAATTTTATCCAGAAAGGTGGTCTTCTGAATTCAGAGCATCAATTCCCCGGTTTAGCTATTTTCCTTTTGGAGGGGGACCTAGATCATGTATTGGAGAACCACTAGCTTGGATAGAAGGAATAATAATACTAGCAACCATTCTTAAAAAATGGAAGGTTACACTTGAGGAAAATGAACAAAATATCAAACTTCAGCCCATAGTTACACTTCGTCCTAAATATGGCATACAAATGAAAATACACAAAAGAAAGTAGCAAAGTTGATATTAATTTACATAGTGAAGATAGACAAAAATCCAATGGTTTTCAGATATCAGGATGGCTCAAATATTATCAATCTACAATTTTATTCTCAATCAAATAGTTAACCATTTTTTAAACAATTTAGTATAAAATAATACCAAAGTACAATCTAATCCTTTAATCTACAATAACTAGATATATAAATTCAGAATGTAATTTACTAATCAGGAATAACAATATGGATTGAAAATCTTATCAATATAAGCAAATATTTAGATTAAATTAGCATAATCAGATAATTAAAAATAAAAATGAGTTTTTATGTTTATACCGTCTTTATTAATTTTCTAAAATGTTCTTTATTTTTTCCAATTTCTTCATTAAATGTCTCTTCCGTATATCCATGAACTTCAATTCCGTGTTTCTTTGCATTTTCTAAAAGTTCGTCTTCAGTTTCGCCTCGCATTGTATGTGTACAAACAGGATCACCAGCATCTTTACAATTTAAAGTTAGAGTCATTATATTATTTAGCAAAATGAATTTAATAAGTATTCTTATTATCACCCTTTAAAATTAATTTTTTTTAATTAATTGAACCTTTTTTAAAAATTTTATATTAAAGTATGAATATTTTTAATATAATATTTTTATAAATTTGTTTTATGTATCGATGAAAATTATTTGAAAAAAAATAAAGGTATAGTTCAAGTTACAATTTGTAGTGGGTACTTGCATCTGTGGGCCGGGCTTCAAATTACAAACTTTTATTGCATTAACTGTTCCATGCAGGGATTGGCCTCCAAAGTGATCATTAGTTTGTTTGTTATCTACGGAAATGGTAATGATTTTTCCTTTATCAATATTTATTTGTGTGGTAACATGAGGCCATGAAACAGCCCCATTTGTTCCAACGTCCATTTTTCCACTAAAGGATGCGCTTTGATCTTTGCTCAAACCCACCTTATTATTTTTTCCGATAAAATTTTGAAATTCATGAGTATGACCGGATGTACCGTTATTAAAAGCCATATTTGCATTAAAAGCTGTTACCTTACCATTAGATACTACTACAGCCCATATTCCATGAACATTCCAATTGCCATTAATTGTATAAACTACAGATGCAATGTTTCCATTGACAATAAAACTTTTTATACCTTTTGAATTATCGCTTGAGGATTTAGCATTTATTTGCTGATAAATTTCTGTGAATCCAATTAATGACACCATTAATATCATCGTCATAGATAAGGCAGAAAATAGGAAAATCGTTTTGTATAGGTATGGCGAATCAAAGATTAGAAGATTTGAACTTTTCTCCGTAATAAACATATATCCATAAACTTGGCCTTATTCTTAAGCATATAGAAAACTATAATATTTTTTAGAAATATCAATATTTTGTATTAGATGGAAACTTAGGAAATAAATGCATATTCATATTTTATTTCATTTGTCAGCTAATAGTATACATTATATTTTTAGAGCATACAAATTTAAAATTATAATTATAAGAGTATCTCTCAATAGTTTATGAAAAGATAGTCGACGATTTAAACTACTTTTAGAATATGTAGTATCATGCCTTTTTCCTTTCTTATGGGCGGACCTTATGAGGGATATAGCCACGATTGTTAACCAGGATTTGGTTCTTTACAAGAGTGTGTCTTTTCCTCTTGCCTAAAGAATAATACATATTTCTTTTATTATTTCAACAGGTCTTGGAATTTGCTGCTGTTCTGTGGAATCGATGAAAGCAAGAAATCCAGGAAAATATTTCTCTATTTCCTCTAGAGTTTTCAACCTTTTTGTTATTCTTGTATATTTTCTGTGAAATAGGTATACTCTCTCTTACATTATTCAATATTCAATATTCAATCTTTTGTATATCTCTGCAGATGTTACTTTGATCCAAGTTAAAGAGAAAACCCGCCAAAGTGTAAGTTATGTACAAACGATAGTAAACCAAAAGCATAAGAAACCTATTCTCTAGGTCAAGTTTGAGATGCCTGCCAGCAGCACCCATATATCTCTTTTTTTGGCCTTTTCTTTTAAAAGATAAAACGTTTTAACTCGTATTTAACATATTTTTTTGCTATCTCTTTATTGTAGATATCCTCAAATTCCTGTACTGTAAGGCCGGCAAATGATTTGAAAAGTACGGGTTTTTTGGATAACCTCTCGTATGAAAGCAAAGGGAGAACATATTGATGGAGAACTATTGGTCATAAGGCTGTTTGCAAGTAATTATGCAAGAAATATATAGAGTATCTAAAGGTAATTTTATGCGGGTATGATGTGACCTTGGCCTAGAACATTTGAATCTCATTGTCCACTCGATTAGAATATTTAATTGGATCGTTTTGATTTTCGAAGAATCCAGTAGAAACTAACTATATCATGTCATTTATTTTTTGGATAAAATGCTCGTTACCAAATGGTTTTTTTAATATATTTTGTGATTGAATGGTTGGAAATAGACTAGAGATTTCTTCTATTGCATCGAGACCTGTAACAAATAAAACCTTGCTATCTGGATTCAAAATCTTTATTATTTGATATAGTTGAATTCCATTAATATTCGGCATCCTAATATCTGTTATAATTAAATCATAATGGTTAAAATTATTCTTATTTATTTCGATTAAATGGTATAATGCTTTCTTGGAATCACCAAACGCTTTTACATTATATCCTTCTCTAAATAAAACTTCTTCAAATGTAAGAAGAAGATCTTCTTCATCTTCGATCAATAAAATGTTAACAGGATTTTTATTGGTATGTGACTCCATGTGTTTGTTCGTATCATTATTTTTGAAATTTGAATTCACATTATTTTTGAAATCAAATGTTTCTTTTTAATACCCAATTATCAATTATTCTACCTTCTCTTTGAACTTCAAGAATTAGTTTATCATATTTATCCATGTTATCTTTATAAAATATTATTATATCATTTACTTTGATAGGATAGATCTCTCTTATTCGTTTGGTAAATGTTAGACGGAATGATCATCTATTTTTACCGTATCCAATACAGTTAGCCTATTTTCAATTCTAGTTTTATTATCATCTTTTTTATTAAAACGCAATATGCATTAAAGAAGTATCTTTGATAAAAAATTTTGTTTTGTCATTAATTGTGACTAGGAATATAGGCAAAAATGGATTTAATTGAAAATTATTTAAATATCCCAATTTAATTCATATGAAATATGATTTTTAAAGGCTATTTTTCAAGTATTTTTATATATTCTTCAAAATAAATAAAATTTATTAATAAAAATGTTTTTTTTGAATAAAAAATGGAGGTAATACTACATATTTAAAGCAAGGTGTATATTATAAAACAATCATTAGAGGTTATTTGCCATATATAAAATAAATAGATAA
>CAWISD010000058.1:0-14025 GCA_963838615.1 uncultured Nitrososphaeraceae archaeon | reverse complement strand
ATTATCTTGATTTATTATGTTATTTTATTCTTGATATCGCATTGAGAGAATTTTTGTAAAATTTGTCATTATGAATAGTACATTCTCTGCGTAATTGCAACTAAACAGTCTTTATGACCATAATATCTTCATCAATCTGTTCTTTCATTGCTTTCCTATGACAGGTTATCCAAAAAACCATTACTTTTCAAATCATTTACTGGCTTAACAGTATAAGAATTTGATAATATATTCAACAATGAAATAGCAAAAAGATATGATAAACATGAGCTACAACGCTTATCCAAAAGAAAAGATATAGAAAAATAAAGTATGGTGCAGGTAGGCCTTTCAAACTGGATGTTAAAGATAGATTTCTGATGCTTTTAGTTTACTATCGTCTTTACATAACTTACACTTTGGCTGGCTTTCTCTTTGATTTGGATCAGAGTAACATCTGCAGAGATATACAGAAGATTGAATATTGAATATGATAAGAAAATGTGTACCAATTCCTCAAAAGATATACAAAATAACAAAAAGGCTAAAAACACCAGAGGAAGTTGAAAAGTATTTTCCAGGCTTTATTGCCTTTATAGATTCTACAGAACAGCAGCAAATACCAAGACCTGCAGATAAGAGAAGAAGAAGATGTATCTATTCAGGAAAAAGAAAAGACATACTATAAAGACGCAGTTGATGGTTAACAATCATTAGTCTTATCATTCATAAAACAGGATATAAGAAAGGAAAAATACATGACTATATATTCAATATATAAAAAGAATCATCCTGTAACTCCAAAAAGTTGTTAATGTATTTGATCTTGGATACCTTGGTGTAGAAAAGGATTTTCCTGAACAAATATCATCACTACCATGTAAAAAGAAGAAAATCAAGATTATCCCAAGAAGAAAAAAGAGTATAACAAAATTCATTCTAAAAAAGAGAATAGTGATAGAACACACCATAATTTGTCGATTGAAAAAGTATAGAATTCTTGCAGACTTATTTAGAAATAAATTAAAAAAGTATAACAAGGTATCAAATATAGTATCAGGCTTGGTAAACTATAAATAATGAACCGGTATCAATAGAACAGATACAAAATCATATTGTATAGTATGAATAGTTTCTAATTATGCAAGAGATATGAGTTACCAAATAAGCTTTAAAGAATAATTAACTAGACGCTAACTATGACTATAAGCAAAATCTATTTATGTACCATAATATATTAACGTTCTTATCGATCTGGTGTCCTCATTAAAAAATTACTGATCTTTTGATTTAAACCAAATCAATATATGTTATTCTATAAAAATATACATTGTTTTTTTGATGACATAATCGAGTGAAAATGAATCGTATTGGGAATCAGTTTTGTTATATTTTTAAAAATAAGTAAAAATGAATCAAATTAAATGGAAATAACTAACATTAAATTTTTTTATATTGATAGTGATTTATTGTCATCCACTCCTGTTGTCTCTATATCCTCCTGCTCATCCACTCCTGTTATCTCTATATCCTCCTGCTCATCCACTCCTGTTGTCTCTATCGCCTCCTCTTGCTCTTTTTCTAATGCTGTTGATGATTTCTCTACCTTGGCTATCTTTTGTTATTGTGATTGATGTGGAGTCTGTAATGTCATCCACTTTCTGTTGTTCTGGCATGATGTTTTATAATAACCTGTAATATTATAGTATTCGTGACGATAAGCAAAATATGCTATATTGTTGTATGACGTTAAAATTGAATTCAGTTTATTTTATATTACTTTTTTAATATTACAATATACGTTCATTAATAGGCTAAAAATTTCTGCAAAATTAATAAATACAAAATCATGCTATAGAGTTGTTGTCATTATCTGATTAACAATTAGAAAATGAATTTATTATTTGATACAAAATTATTTATAAAAAATAATAAAAGATTATATTTATTTAGGGTGAATATATCACCATATAAAAATTGCAATGCAATTTAGAGGAATACTATTCATAATTAATCAAAACTTATGTTTTGAATTGATTATAATTTGTTTCTTCATTTAAAAATGCCTTAGAAGGATATGCAATATTTTGAATAATGAAGATACAACTGATGTTTTGATCACTATCTACTTTATATCTTTAAAAATATAAATCAAAACTTGATCGATTTAGTTAATTTTTATCTCTTTCCAACAATTATTTATGGCGATATAATTTATACATCATGTTTAAAGTATACGTTTTTTATTTATATTTTATTGGATCAATCTCTAATTAGGAACTCTTTAAAAAGGTTTTAATATTGATCTAGATTTTGATACTATTGTATTAATGGAACCATATGGCTAAAAATACTTTAACCATGTATTTTTTATTTTCTTTTGAAAATTCTAAAATTTGTAAATAAATTGTTTTGATTGATTAAATTGAGATCAGTATATTGGTAACTCAGATTTTTAAAAAGGTTTTAGAATTCTTAATTACCATATCCGCAAAATCTTCAACAGGTATAATCTTTATTGGATCCATTATACGGTGTCTTTTTTGAAGTTTGATTTTAGGTGAGTTGTAATTTTGTTTTATTTGTAGCATGAGTAGATGATTTTTTATTTCCTTTGTTAATTCTAGATTACAAATTTTGCTATTGTTTATTGCGAGAAGAGATGCTTGCATCATTCCTGTCAAATGATCTGCTCCCTTTTCCTCATGAAAGTGCGGATTTCTTGATTCTATTTGAAATATTTCAATTCCTTTTTCGATTATATCCGAAAAATCTGTAGGGAATAGACCTCCGAATTTTTCCAAGATGTTGATAAACTCGTAAGGTTCCACTGAATATCCACTAGAGTAATTTAGGTTTTCGGCAAGAGCCATAGATAATGCATGTTCTCCTGCATTTCCTGTTGATATGATTTCACTTTCATAGCCTGTAATATTGGAAATTAATGCATTTAGATATTTATTACTATATTCAGAAATTCTCCCCCATTTTGGAAATTGTAATTTGTTATTTACAATTTTTGGTTTAGATAGCCAAGATACTCTTACATTACTATACGGAGTAGTTGACATTTTAAAACCCGATGCAAAAATCTTTACATATTCATTTACGGCACCAGGAAAATAATTGTCACTATCAATAAAACCAATATATTTTTTCAATTGCATTTTTGCTAATAAAATACCAATTATCATCCCTTCGGCCTTTCCATTACGAATATAACTTTTGGAATCCAGAATTGATGTGTATTTTACTTTTTTAAATATTTTAGCAAGCTCGCTATCTTTTTGATGGATAACCATTATTTTTTTGTCTGCAAAACGTGAATATTGTCTAATCATTTCTACCTCCATGGAAAATCTATCAACAGGGGCTCTTTCGCTATTTGATACTATGATGATAAGACATTCATTTGGAATACCGCTTAAAACTCCCTCGAGGAGACTTATTTTTTCGTTTTTTAATGGAATGACTATGGCTAATTCGCGGAATATACTTGATAATTCCTGATAACTATATGCTCTAGTAGAGTGTTCATGACTATGAGCATTAATTCGAGGCATTTCTCCCGAATCTAATTCATAAATTTTTTGAAGTGCATGGATACTAACAGCTCCTATTCTTTCAGTATATCTAGATGGATAATCTAATCTCATGTATTCATTCTCTATTATATATATTAGTTTATAAATAAGATACATAATAATTGATAAAAAAGTATATTATAATCCTCTATCACTTTTAAAAACTAATTTCTATCTGCAAGAATATTCTGTATATAGTATTCCACACATGATCTCAATGTTTTCAAACAATCAATATATTTGATTTTTATTTTGAACAAACTCAAAATGATAAAACCCTATTCTAGATCGTCTTTTACCCAACAATTAGAATCTATGGTAATTAGAAAATTGCTATATGTTTAGATTATTATATTATCTTAAAACATCAAAGACAACAAACTATGTCAAAATATAACGCTTATGAAGTGTATCTTTATTTTAATGCTTTCTATTATTGATTACCATAAAGAAACTTATCCTTTTACAAATGGTTTAGGAGGGGGAATATATTAGACATGATAAATCATACCATTATATGATAATATTTCTCTATTATTTGTAGGTTGTATTATCATGGAATCTAAATTTAAATTGGCTGTTTTTGACATGGATGGTACTTTAATTGACGGCCGACTAATCGAAGTTATATCTAAAAAATTTGGAATATATGATGAGATCAAACAAATACAGTCTGATTCATCTATTTCCGGATATATTAAAACTCAACAAATAGCTTCTATTCTTAAGGGAATAGATGAGAGGGAAATAATATTTGCTTTAGAATCTATACCACTAATGAAGAACTGCCATGAAGTTATATCATTATTAAAGAAAAACGGGTACAAATTGGGTATAATTACAGACAGCTATAGTATTGCAGCTAAAATCTTGGTAAATAAATTGAGTTTAGATTTTTTTGCTGCGAATGATTTGAAAATATCTGATGGAATAATCACAGGTGAAATAAATATGCCATTAGGATGGGAGAAAATAAACTGCTATTGTAAGATTTCTGTTTGTAAGCGATATCATTTGGAGTTCTATGCAAAAAATATGATATAAATATTAAAAATACCATTGCTATTGGTGATACCAAGGGCGATATATGCATGGTAAATCATGCAGGAACAGGAATTGCGTTTATGCCAAAGGATAATTACATTGGTAAAAGCATGAATATTATCAACAGGCCTGATCTATTGGATGTCATGAATTTTATAAAAAAAACTTAGATCGGCATATTAATCTACTTTGAGTATCTTAATCATATTTATATTTTGTTCAATAATATATGATTATCTAAGGAAATTATAAAAATGTGTGGTATTGTTGGAATTTTAAATAAAAAGGATGGAAATGTAACTCCATTGATAAGTAAAATGTTATACTGTATGAAAAATCGAGGCCCTGATGGTGTAGGATTGGCAACAGAGAATCAAGTAATTTACTCTAATACTTTGGATAAATTATTTTTTTCACAAGTAAATGGTCATGAGGTTTTAGGACATAGTAGATTAGCAATAGTGGGTGGTTCTTGTGGTCCACAACCGTTTATGAGTTGCGATAAAAAACTCTTACTTGAACACAATGGTGAAATATATAATTATAAAGAACTTAGACAGAATCTTTTATCCAATCATAATTTTATTACTTCAACTGATAGTGAAGTTATTGTACATCTTCTTGAAGATCAATATCAAAAAACTAAAGGTGATCTTATTGAAGCAATAAAAAGAACAGTTGATCAACTTGATGGTATATATATTCTAGCAATAAAAGAACAATCTACCGGAAATATTGTAATAGTACGAGATGGTATTGGAGTCAGACAAATTTACTATGGCGAAAATAATGATTTTATTGCCTTTGCCTCTGAGAAAAAAGCTTTATGGGAAGTAAATATGTTTAATAATATTCAAAGGCTTTTACCTGGATATGCTCTAGTTATTTCACATAGAAATGGATTTTCCAATTTTAAGACTACTCTTTTTCCGATTACGATTAATACAAAAAAGTCTATTAGTGAAAAATATCCTATTTTATATACTGATATTGACTCGGCCGTTAATGCCTATAGTGATACATTATTTGAATCTATGAAAAAACGTGTGGGTGATTTTAAGAAAATTGGAATAGTTTTTTCTGGTGGGATTGATAGTGTAATTGTAGCTTATTTGGCAAAACAAATGGTTCCTGAAGTTGTTTGCTATACTTCTGGAATTAAAGATTCAAATGATATTGTCAATTCCCTTACAATTGCAAAAAGCCTTGATCTTAACTTGGAAGTAGAAGAACTGAGTGAAAGAGGTATTGAAAATATTATTCCAAAAATAATTAATATAATTGAAGATGATAATATGGGCCAGGTGGAAGTTGCCATACCAATCTATGGTGCTGTTAAATTGGCTCACGAACAAGGAATACGAGTTATGCTTACAGGCCAAGGGGCTGATGAACTTTTTGGAGGATACTCGTGGTATTCTAAAATTGTTAAAAAATATGGATACGATAAGATTTTAGAATATATGATTCAAGATCTTAAGCTATTATATAAAGAAACATTGGAGAGAGAAGATAAAATAACCATGTCTCAGAGTATCGAATTACGAGAACCTTTTTTGGATACGAATTTGATAGATACGGTATTAAGAATAGATCCCCGACTTAATATTCAAAACAATGGTAGTAATTATGATAATCTTGGAAAACGAGTACATCGTAAATTAGCGGAAAAAATTGGAATACCAAAAGAAATTGCATATCGAATAAAGGAAGCAGCTCAACATGGTTCTGGAGTACATGACCTTCTAGATTCATTGGCTAGGAAAAATGGATTTAATGAATCCAGAATTAGTTCTAACTATTTAGAAAAATTAAATAAAAGAGAGCTTATGGGGAGTTCACAAAGATATGGACATCTATTTGAAAATGAAAATATATGGACCATAGAGCCACATATACAAATGTATTTGGAAAATATTGCAATGAATATTTTACCAAAAAATTAATTAACTTCAATTTATTTTATTTTTTTTGTTCTAATATGTTATTACTAGTTTTTTTTCTTATAAGTAAGCAAAATGAGAACAACTTCCTTTGTATTTTGAAGACTATTTTTTAATGTATTATTTTAATAAATAACTGTATCAAAATAATACAAATAATATTGATAAAATGAAATTGGATTCAATTACTATGTTTGTTTTTGAAATACTTTATATCTTTTTTTGTTTAATTAATAATTTATTTCTTAATTGTCTATATTTTTAAAATTATACATATAAAATATTATCTAGATGTTTAAAATGATACAATATAAAGTTATTATTTGAATTAATTTATATTCCATTCTTTTAAGTATAAACCTTCAAACATGTTGCTTTTTTATAAATTTCCAAAATACGACATTATGATATGTTTGTTACGGATTATGTTTTATTTTTCTAGTCTTTCATTAATTAGAATATGTGAATGATTATAGATTTGTCAACAGAATCCTGTTTATATCTGGGACAAATTGATGGTAAATATGTATTTCTTACAAATAATTCCATATAAGTATTAGACTAAATATGCAACTAATAACAATCTATATAAAATGAAGCCGTATTTTATATTATTGCATGTCACAAGGGGAATGGTTTACTACTTATTTACAATATGAAAATCTAAAGGAGATGTTGAATATCATACTTTATACCTCACAATCTTTTATAACTACAATGCCATTACTCTACCATATATCATATCAAAATAAAGAAATACTTTTTATTCATACGGGTATAGTTGGAGGAGTTGTAGCTCATTATCATGTTCTTGAAGCAAAACCATCCACCAAATTTGTTGAATTAAATAAGATGACTTCCGAATATAGATTTGTAGAATCCGTTGGTAAAGACCACCACTCTATTTATGTTCCAATTGTTACTTTGGTAAAATCTACTTTGATATTTCCGATAGACAACTGATACAAATGTAGAAATCTTTAAAATACTTTATAATATTATCAACGCTAATTAACATTTTTACTGGTTGATTCCAAATAATTTTAGAATAGTTTTTGATATGATACTTTAAGATGTCTTTATTCATTCTGGTTATATTTCCGTGCTAACGTTCCTCTAAACAGGTTGTACTGCAATACTTTAATAAACTCGTAGTATAAGAAGAGATAAAACAAATAGAAGGTGGTTTTAAAAAATTAAAAGGATCTATTGCCTTGTTGCCTGATTCTTAAAATCTCTGATTTTACAATCTGTTTTGTCTAAATGGAGATTATTTTGTTATACAAATAGCTTTTAGCATCATTTCCTATATCATGTTCTTTAATCTAACAGAATAAACATACTCTCCAAACATCCTCTTTATAGATGAGATTACCGTTTCGACAATCCATCTTTTTCCATAGCTTTCGCTATCTTTCCATTTTTGTAAATCATTTTTCTGGGATATAACTGATAGGTTTCTTAGAATATGTCCTTTTTTCAATTTAATTTTAGCATTCTTTCTTACTTTAATGCACGGCAAGATTCCATTGTCCGCACAAATATCTGAAAATATCATTACCTTCATAAGCACCATCATCAGCAAATAATTTGCCTATTGCTATTGTTACATTATCGATTTTATAATATTATCAACCAATTCTGGTAACGCCTTACTCATCATGAACATGTTCAGTCAGTGATCTTCATAGAAAGAATTTTCTTGGTTCTTCACGTCTACTGCTACATGTATTTTCAAATATCCTTTCTTTTTCACATTCCACTTATCTTGCATCCATTGGCCTCTGTTGGTAACCTTGATTCCTGTACCGTCTATTGCAATCGCTATATACCAATTAGCATAAATATACAAACCACATTTTTTCTTCTGTTTATTTTCTTGACAAATGCTTATAGCTAAGTTTATCTATTATTCGTCTATATTCATTTGACTCTTGCCAATAGAGAATCGTTTGAAAAGATATACCGATACGAACAGATGTAAAGACAAAGGAAAGGATGCTCCTTGTTCTTAATGTAGTTTATCAAGGCAAGATATCTGCCCATATAGCCAGAGACCTACACCGCAGCAAATCTTGGGCTTCAGATTGGTTAAAGAGATATGATAAAGAAGGGATAGAAGGATTAAAAACCAGACAGAAAAGCGGAAGGCCATCTAAGATATCAGAAGAGGTGGTGTACCAGATTAAGAAAGAACTAAAAGAATGCAAACAAGGCTGGAGGACCACAAAACAGATAGAAGAATTAATCATAAAGAAAAGCGGTATAAAATATCATTATACCCACATATACCGAGTCCTTCGTAAATGGGGCTTTAAACAGAAAGTACCACGAAAAGTACATGTTAATACTGCATCCATAGATGAAAAAGAGGATTTCAAAAAAAGACAGAACAGATACTTGTGGATAAGCATATCCAACAACAACAACAACAAGATGAAGAGAAAAAAGGCTTTACGTATAGTATCTGTAGATGAATCATTTTTCTTTTATGATTCTCTTGTAAGGCGCGTTTGGATCGATGAGAATAAAAGACCTATAGTCAGAGTTACAGGCTCGCACAAACATTCATGTATTTTTGGAGTAGTAGGCATAGAGGGAAAACAAGTATTCAGACAGTACGATAAAATTCAACGGTGATACATTCCTTGATTATCTAAAGATTATGCATACTAAATTCCCAAAATGCTATCTGTTTATGGACAAGGCATCACAACACTACAAATCAAAAAAGGTAATCCGATATTTTGAAGAAAACAAGGATACACTTATCCCTGTATACCTTCCAACTACATCACCTGAATTTATGGTAATGGAATAGATATGGAATATAGCCAAACGAGATCTACTTGTTCTAAAGTACTATTCATCATTTGCAGATTTTAAAAACAAGATATCTCAGTATTTCAGGACAAAACGATTCAATCTTAATATGAGAAACTATCTATTAAGGGAGGTTAGATAACATGTGCTAATTGGTATATACTCATCTTCAAATTCCTTATTTTTGCTATCCGTATCTTTTATCTTGATGTCCAACCTGTTTGTTCTTCTATTTATTGTAGTTACAAAATTTAAAAGAATTGTCTTTTATCAATTCTGCCATATTCGATAGAAAAATCCTTTAATTAACACGGCCTATCAAATTATTAAATTACAAACAAAGATGGAAGACAAAATAGGCAGAAGAGTTAATCGTAAAGAAAAGCAGGACAAATACCTGTATATTCACATTCACCATATGACTCGAAAATGGGGTTCAAACAGAAAAAGGATACAAGATTATGTTAATATTCCCACGTCCGATAGGATTCTAAGAATTATGCAACAAACTACCATATGCTATATCATGTTAGATATTGCTTATAAGAAATAATTGATCGATTTGTTGGCCCGTTTGACCTTTGATATGACCATATTGACCGGCATTTTGAACAGTTTTATAAGTTAGTTGACCGTATAATGTATAAAGTTGACCGGCTCATCACAATCAATAATTCGCTAGTTATACAAAAGTATCTACAAGGCAAATCTCGGAAACAAATAGTAGACGAAAAAAGCATTTCAAAAGGCAAAGTACATTATTTAATAATTAATTGGAAAAATAAAATGTCAATATCCGATATAGATGAGATTAGAAACTTTACAGTTTTGGTTAGAAAATCAAACATGTCAATTGAACAATGTGCTCAAGGCTTTAGAATGATAAATATATTAAAAAATCTTAGTATTCGAGAGAATGATGAGGCTTTTGCTGTTAATGATGATAATAATATCATAAGTATACAGGATATATTTAATCTACAAAAATCTAGGTATAACACCACAAAACGTATTCTCTTGGATTAAAGATTTGTCTGCTTTTCTTTCTGATATTAATTCTACATCACCAATAGCTCATCATCGTCATCTTTAATTGAAAAGGATAGTGTGTTTGATAAAAAATCAACAAGACCTAATTCTTACAGAAAATATAATAAGAGCCTATCCCAAAATTATCTTTCTATATATGATCATACAACAGGATAACTGTACCAATCCAAGATAATTCTCTACCTTCTTCTCATACCTGGTGAACAGTTTCCTGAACCTGTTGTGCCATGAATTTGTTCTCTCTACAACCCATCTTTTTGCAGAATGTTTTTTACGATTTGAGCAATGTTGTGTTATAATCTTGACCTCTTCTTCTTCTTTTTCATCTCTTTTTCTCTTTGGAGGAATATGCAGTACATATCCTCGTTTGATTAGTTCTTGTTCTTCTGGTTCGGAATTGTATGCTTTATCTAAACATAGATGTTGAAGTTTTCTTCTTCTTCCTGTTGTTTTAGTTTTATTTGATGAAGTGGTCGTTTGATAACTCTATTATCAACCACATCTGTTACCAGTTTGATGTCATGTGTGCTGGCTGAAGAAATAACTGCAGATATAGGAATTCCTTTTTTATCTGTTAAAATATGTCTTTTTGTGCCTAGTTTGCTTCTATCAGTAGGATTATTTCCTGTCATCGCCCCCCTAAAGGCGACTTTATAGATATACTATCGATGGATTGCCATGTCCAGTTGATACCGATAAGTCATCATAGATTTTCAATAGTTTTATCCATACCTTTTTGAATATATCAAGTCTATTCCATTTCTGAAATCTACGATGACAAGTAGAACCCGATCCGTATTCTTTAGGTAGCATTTTCCACTGACATCCTGTTCTTAATACATAGAGAATTCCATCGATTACTTTTCTGTATGGAACAATTGGCCGACCAACTGTCTTGAGTGGTTTCTCCTTTGGGAAAATACTTTTAATCTTATTCCATAATTCATCAGGAATCTTGAGTATAGTAGGATGTTTATTTTTCTCCTTCTTTATCTTCTCCTTCTTCTGGATGAAGACCACAGTTTATCAAAAGAGGAAAAGAAGCTATAATCCTATCGAATTTTGGGATAGGCTCTAAGTTATTAAACAGAAACAAATCTTGATGATGAATATGATTCCGATCTAAAATTAAAAGATGATTTACTAGAGCAAATTGAAATACCTTTTACTTCTGAAATATCATATTATATATCTCAAAAGAAAAGAGAGTATCATGATTTAGAAAATTATCTGAAAAATCTAAAAATAACATAACAAAACTAGAGATACAAAAAAATACAGCAGTTGAAAACCTAAATCAAATAACTCAAAAAGAAAGGTTTACAATATCTTATCTTGATTTTTTTTAATAAATTATAAAAAGAACTACTAGAAAACTATGCTATTAAAATAGAAGATGACATCCAGTGGCTTTGTTAACAGTTCTGTAAAATGTATGCTATGTTTTCCTGTAAAATAATTGTGTTTGTTTAGCTACCATAACATCTTTAGCTTGTCACTCTTAACTATGACAAGCAATTAGCAAGTGAACGAATATCCATAATAAAAATCATGGTAGAGCAATCACAAATATTTTACAAAAGGATGTACCTTTGTGTTTACACAACTGTTAACAGCGCCCTATGATGTATTGTTTATTTATTATATGATATCTAGCCTAAAATTTATTTGCACAAAAACTGTATTTTTATTCCATCAGGATCATAAATATACAATGAATGAGGGTATTGTTTGTCCGACTCCTCTAATGTCTCATCAATGGAAATTTTTGACTCCATAAAACGGTTCTTTAACCTATCCATCTCTTCTCTATTAGGTAGGATAATTGCATAATGATCAAGCCCGGGCTTGTAATGATTGTTGTTGGCTGATAAAATATTTGTTCCAATCCAGGTATTAGTTGCTATATGGTGGTGATAACTATTAGCAGCAAAAAAAAGGGCGCCTGGATATGATGCAGTATGATGTAGACCAAGGATATCGTGATAAAATCTTTTCGATCTAACAAGATTGGATACATGCAAATGAACATGACCTATTGTTGTACCAGACGGTAATCCATTCCATGTTTCTTTTACATTCTTATTTAGTAAGTACGTCACGTTTAAAGGCTCAGTAATCATATGTACCTTCTTGCCAATCCATTTCCATTCTGAAGGCGGTCTATCTCTGTATACTTCAATTCCATTGAAGTCAAGAATCATGAATGTATATTGATTCAGATACACTATGGTCTGCCATGCCCTCATAGTATTGCGATTCAAGGTTATTTTGAATATATCTAAGAAAAGCAGATAGATACTTGATTTCTGGTAATAGTATTGCAAAATGATAAAGTCCAGACTCTTTTTTGATTTCTCTAAAACTTGAAATAGTATTTTTATCTTTTACTTCGGTCAAAACAAGTAGTAGTGAAAATGTATCTTTATCTTCCGTAGCCAATGATAGGAGTGCTGTTTTTTGATTTGACCTTTTTTCTAAAACTTTAAATCCAAAAATAGATTGATAAAAATTGATGGATTTTTTTAAGTTTAGTACTTTTAGATGAACGTGATCAATTTTAATTGAAGGATTAATAATAAAAGAACCATTTTTAAAAGCCATATTACTATTAATGATTCTTTATATTTATTATTAAAAGTAATAAGTTTTTTAGAATCAAGGAAAATATTATTTTATAATTCGGTATATTTTCGATAAATATGAAAATAATTAATTAAAATGAATATAAAGAATTATTGTCATGGTAGTTGACAATAAGGCGACAATATCATATATTAAGTTTAATAAAAGAGGATCTTGCAATTTTTCGTATAACCCCAAATGAACCAGGTTCCTGATTTTAAACCAGGCCAATTTGTAACACTGGGGGTAAACGTTCCTAGTGAAGGAAAAATCGATTAGAAGTGCATATTCCATTGCTTCACCACCTCAACAAAAAAAATATTTTGAATTAATAATAAGATGGGTTAAAAAACCTGTTCCAGGAAAACTTACAACTCAATTATTTGATAAAAAAGAAGGGAGACGATATATTTTGGGTCAAACCTACAGGAATATTTACAATTAATGAAAAAATGGCCTTCAGGTGCTCCTGATATTAGAAGAATGGTTTTAATTGGTGGAGGTACAGGTCTTGCTCCATTCATTTCATATTCATTGTATTTAAAAGCCACTTGGAAGCAAACGGGAAATTGTAGTTTTACATGGAGCAAAATATGTGATGAATTGATTTATAGAGACCTATTAACCAAATTAGAAGATGAAAGTTAGATAAAGGAAAAGATAACTGGAATTTTCGTTATAGAGCAAGTATAGATAGACCTCAAGAATGGTTCAATAGATCATGGAGTGGGCATAAAGGAAAAGTGGAAACATTTCTAAGACCTAAATCAGGTAAAGATAAATCACCTTTAGAAGATTTAGTTGGAGAAACTATAACTCCAGAAAATACGTCATTTTATTTATGTGGATGGCAAGGCACAGTTGATGGCGTATTAGACTTTGTGATTCCAAAAGGATTTGTTACTGAAAGAAAAAAAAGAAAGGATGGAACTTTTGATGTAAAAATTGAATCCTATGGATAATTTATATTTTATTTA